>NZ_JAKKRK010000012.1:0-99839 GCF_025654545.1 Shewanella sp. SM20
GCACAGGCGCTTGTTCAGTTTGCTCAGCCAAGCGTTGCCGCCATTTATAAAATGACATGGTACTGAGTTGATGGGTTTGACAAAATTCAGTGATGCTCAGCTCTGATGTGTGCCATAAGTCGATTAATTGCTGCCACTGTGCAGCATTGCGGTAAGCTCGCTTTGCCATATCACTCTCCTGTTATGATGAGTGCACAGCTTATCGCGCGATCTTAAGTGGGAATAGGACGTCCTAAAATGGACGCTTACGCTTCATCGATAGTACCAACCTCTCGACTACGTCCATAGTGGGCACAATTAGCAAGGCGTAACACCCTAGCGCTGATTAAGGGATCGTGTGAAACTTTAGTGGCAATGCTTTTTACTGTCGCATTGTCATCATTGACCGCATCTAACAATTCACTGATCGCCTTAGGTAACCTAGGTAACTCATCGACACGATTGAGCAACGCAGCTGAATCCATATTTATTCTCCTTCCGTATGAATGATCAAAATATAGAACACAAGTTATCGCCTCGCTCACCGAGATACATTAAATATCAGTAATGTGCAGTCCTTCGGCAACAAAGCTTGGCGGCCATCAGACTTAAGGTTTACCTCTTTGTTTCATGCAATTTAATCGCACTCAATCATATCCAGTTTCGAAATCCACTAAGCCACACAAAAAAGCCCCAAACTCTTATGACAATAAAAAGTTCGGGGCTTTCTTAATTAATCCATCATGTTGATTTAGCCCCAGAGGGTGCGAATATTACTCAGGTAACGCCAAACTTTGTTTGCGACTAATATGGGTCTTTTGCCACCACAAAAATGGCGCGACCACTAAGATCAACACAAGCACGTAGGACATACTTGCACCTAGGGCAAAACCTAATACTAAGCAAAACGCACAACCCAGCGCCACCAGCGGCCAATTGTGCCGTGGTAATAACTTAGCGGCAGCGAGCATAGCCATCAAATAGATCACCACAAATACACCGTTGCTCCATGCGATAAGGTGCTCTAGCTCTTGCCCGGTAAGGTAAGTCAGTACAATCACGCTTGCCATCACAGATAACAGCGCAGCAAGTGCTCGAATGGGCACTCCGTGGGCATTCTTAACGGCAAAGAAGCGCGGTAAAATGCCTTCACAACTAAAACTCCAGACCAGACGTGCCGCACTGGCCGCATACACGTTAACGGTTGCCAATCCACTTGCGATACCTAACACACCAATCACTTGCGCACCGTAACCACCGAGCAGTTGGTCAAACACGCCGATCATGGCGACACTTTTATCTGTCGGCACTAATAGCAGTAAAAGTGTACAAGCCACATAAATCACCCCCACCAGCACTGTGCCCATCATCATAGCGGGGATCATATCCTGCTGCGGACGACGAAAATCATCGGCAAGATGGGTCATAGCTTCTATACCCAAGAAACTCCAAAAAGCGATGCCAGCGGCAATCATCACGGTCGGCATTTCAGGCATACCATGGCTAGCAAGTGTCGTGAGATGACCTTGCTGAAAACTACTCGCACCAAACAAGACCACAACAACGGCGACGATGCAAAGTGTCAGGCCAAATTGCAGCTTAGCCGACACTTGGATGCCTCTTAAATTAATCAGAAACAAGCCAAAAATCACGAGTATTTCAACACCAACCTTGGACCAACCCGATATCGGGATTAAGGCATTCACAAACTGAAAGGTCATCAAAATCGCGGCCGGCGCCCCCATGGGCACAACCAGTAAAAAGATCAGTCCAATTGTTCGACCAGCAGTGCGACCAAAGGCTTTTTCGACAAAGTAAGCGGGGCCTGCGGCATGGGGAAATACACTCGCTAAACGACCAAAGACCAGTGCCACAGGAATAATGGCCAAGGTTAACAAGATCCATGCGACTAAGGCGCCAGAATGCGCTTTTTCAATAGTCATCTGAGGCAAAATAAATACCCCTGTACCGAGCAAAGTGGTCGCCATTAAACCCGCACCTTGCCAACGACCTATAGTTCCGCTATTTGAATTCATCTGTTAATATTCTGTGGTTTTTGAGCTGTCAGTATAATGAGATTTCGCCCTACAATCTGCCGTTAATTTCAGTGTTCTCCACGTCCAATACCGGCAAAATCGCGGCAAATAGCGTTATTTCCATCAAAATGACGGTCAGTTTAAGATTTGATGCAATTTTAAGCCAAAATACTCAGCAAATTCTGTGGTTATTCAAACCAATGGCAAAATAACACACAGATTCAATATAGCCATTTTCACTGGAGTCACCCTTGGATAAATTCGATACGGCCATCATTCATAGTTTGCGTCAGGATGCACGCCAGAGCGTGTCGAATATCGCCGAACAGGTCAATCTATCCCGTAGTGCGGTTGCCGAGCGCATAAAAAAGCTCGAACAAACAGGAGTGATCCGTGGCTATCAAGTGCTCTTGAGTGAGTCGCAAAAAGAAGGTGTATCGGCTTATTTCGAAATCCAGCATCAATGTCCACGTTGCGCCGACGTGGTACACGTATTCCAAGCGATCCCCGAAGTGATTACCTGCCGTGGTATTTCTGGTGATATGGATTTACTCGTGTACGTGCATGCGCCCTCGATGCGCCGCCTGCATGAGATCCGTGAGTATATCGACACTCACACTGACATCATCAAGATCAAAACCCATGTGGTAATGAGTGAATGGATTAATAACCTCGGCGAGTAAATCGTGCCTCCCTAAAACAAGAAACGCCACCCTTAGGAATAAGGTGGCGAGGCCCGTTTGGAGGCAGGGCAAAATATTGAAGTGTAAAATATGGCATCCTTGCCCAGCGACCTCCCTGTTACACAACCAACCGCGGCTAGACTTAACCCTTGAGAGCTCAGCCAGCGCCGCAAGGGCCTCATCTACAATGTTTTCCTTTGACATTGTTTCCGCGATCCGTCGATTCCATTGATTATTATGATTTTTTCGTCATTAATTAACGGTACGCATTAAGCGATCGTCATTTGTCCTGTATAGAGTATGAAGTTACGTAGCAGTAATACCCCGATCAAGCTCAAGCAAGCCGTCCCCGCCACATAGGCCCATTTCCGTTTAGATGTCGCCGTCATAAACAGATTCATCGCCAATGGTCCAGACAAACCGAGTCCAATAATACCAAGCCAGAAAATCCATCCCCAGAAACCATACCCTAAGGCATTAAAGGCGGCTATTTTACTCTGTCCACCTGTTAGCACTAAGCCCATAAAGAAGGTAAAAATCAGCACGATTTCAACTAAAATCAGTGGGATTTCAACCTTGTGGATAAAGTGCACCTCTTTGTCATTAGGTTTGCCATTCATCAACACGCCACCGAGTAAAGATGATGCCGCACCGGAAGACAAACCAGATGCCAAAAACAGCAGAGGTAACACAGGATTTTTAAGCATGGGATAGCCTGGCAAGGCCGAGAGCAGGAAGCCTGTATACGCGCCCAATGCCAAGGATAGAATCACGAGCAATCCTGTAATTGTCGCTTCAAATCGAGCCAATAATGCGGTCAACTTAAGCACAATAGGAAAGCGTGTTTCACACCAAGCATCAACAGGTTTACGGAAGGTTAAACCAATCCACATAAACATGAATACTTGGTAAATCAGCAGAATAAGCACGCCCATCGACATGACAGATTTAGGGTTGTAGAACACCAAAATCTTCCAAAAATCGAGAGGTTTAGTTAAGTCTGCGACCAATATCCCTAACCCGGCCATCACAGCTACAGGCGCGACAATACAAGCGGCTCGCACAAAACCAGACTGATAGGCGTTTTGCTTCAAAACAAAATGTTTCAACAGTACGGCGAAGAACATGGCTCCCGCAGATACACCCGCTAAAAACAGGTAAATTGCAATCGGCCAATGCCACACTAAGGTATCAAAATGTAGGGCACTCATAGTATCACCTCCCCTGATTTTGCAACGATACGGAACAATTTAGGTCTCGTTCCAAGATCAACCTTAGTGCGCTGGGTTGGATTAGACCGCAGAACTTGAACAACCTCAGAAGTCGGATCTTTTAAATTACCGAACACGAGTGCCTTTGTTGGGCAAGCAGCAACACAGGCAGGTTGTTTACCTTGAGCTAGGTTAGTTTCTCGGCAGAAATCACACTTATCCGCCGCATGGGTGACAGGATTAATAAAACGGACTTGATAAGGACAAGCTGCAATACAGTATTGGCAACCTACGCATTTCCATGCATCGACAGAAACGATACCCGTTTCTTTATCAATAAATGCAGCTCCAGTTGGACATACATTTACACAGGGCGCGTCTTCACAATGTTGACAAGACTTGCGACTAAAGTGATAAAACTGATTAGGGTATTCGCCAAAGGGTCCCGCTTGCTTAATTTGAAGCCTAGACACACCTTCGGGTACATTATTCACTTCACGGCAGGCCACCTCACACGCTTGGCAACCTATACACTTAGTTTCATCATGAATAAGTGCATATTTGACATCAGGTTCTGCTTTAACACTATCCGATGCATTCACTGTGGCGAGTAATGATGCACCTGTAGCGCCGGCAAATAAGGCACAGGTGCCTTTTAGAAATCTTCTTTTTGAATTTTCCATAACCTTACTCCTGCTTGCCAGTGTGGCAACTGCTACATAGCTCACTGCGAACCTTCGGCGTCATATCCGCCATTGGATCCGTTGGGCTATGTAATTTATGGCAGGCGGCACAAGGCACTTTTTGAGCATGTACGTTATGCGTCCAATCTGCTCCACTGAGTTTTTTCTTGGTATGACACTTCTGACACACTCTCAGCTGAACCGTCAGATCCGACGATTCTTCCATACCAAAGACCACCATATCATTCGGTTTTTTAGGGTGATCGCCCTTTTCTCCATGACAGGAAGAACAGCTCATTTTCATCGCATCTTGACCATGATGCCCTAACATTTGACCATTACGCTTGTGACACTTCATACAAGCATCACTGTTAATTTGATTGGCTGGCTCAGCACTCATTGCAGAAAAGCTTAAAAGCAACGCAGCAGCACCTAAGCGTAACGACCACAGCCATTGTCTTTTGGACATAGGAAGTCCTCACATTTATCCGTAGGAAGGTAAAGAAGGGGTCGAGTTCGGATAATTCCGAACCCGACGGTCAAGATCACACAGCCAAGGCTTGCTTAAGACTCTGAGTATCCCACTGTTTATGCTGGTTCATTTCAATGAAACTGATATTGAACTTGCTAAACAGTTTTTTCAGTGGTGAGTTAGTTTCTTTGCCAAAATCACTGATAACCATTTTCACTTCAGATGAATCATGGTCGATCAATACATAATCGAGTCGGCATTCATGATTTAATTCCGTATCATGTTTGTCCATCTCAAATACAGTGTCTAATGGCACGTTACAACAAACATCGTATTTACCTTCAACAACTGTTTTTAATGATTTAAAAAAATTGAAGCTTTGTTTATCGAACAATACTGGTTTAAGTTTCATCTCATGATGTGCGGCTTCATCAGGACCTGCTTTAAAAAACTTAATGCAAGTCATGACAAACATCACAAACACGAATGGTACTGCTACGAATAGTACGAAGTACATAAACGCATAGCTGAGAATGACTGAAGTATTCATACACGCCTCCAAAAACTAATTTATTTTTTGTTATCTCCTTTAAAGCAACTTTAGTATTATTTGAAAACACTTATCTTTTCTTGACGCATGTCACACTTTCAAATAACAACTTAAATATAAACAATGATTTACATAGCTCGTCACATTGCAAAATTATGTAAATCTTAAATACAAATATTGATACTTGATAATTCAGTATTTGTATTTTAAATATGAAAATATCAGTTTTTGAAATTTTAAATTTTATGAAAAACCATTTTAAATATTAAAAATAAAACAAAAAAACCTTTGATACACATAGATAAAATCTAGATCCAAAACTTGTGATTAGTTTCACATTAAAATTATTAATTAGCACCATAATTAGGCATTGATTTAAGTATTTGCTCAATATTAAGGAATATAAAAAATGCACATTAGTAACATGGATGGCCTCGATATTCTGAGTTTAAAAATACTTGTTTCATTATATGAGAACAAGTCAGCAACCTATGTATCGAAAGCGCTAGACATTCCAGCCCCTAAAATCAGCCGTAGCCTTAAAAATCTACGGGAAATTTTTGGTGATGAGTTATTTATCCGTCGTAAATATGGCTTATTCCCAAATGAGTTTGCTACTCATTTATATCCAATTGCAAAAGAAGCAATTGAGTGTACTGATAAGTTTCAAAAAGCCAGAATAGCAAACACTCGCCAAGTTAAGACGCATGTCGAAATAGCAGCGCCAGGATTAATTGCCTACACCTTCCCTAAGGCCTTGATGCAGGCTATTAAAGAAGAGCAAAAACCCATGCACATTAATATAAACCCTTGGTCTATGCATACGACTCAAGACATTATTAATGGTGATACAACCCTAGGTATTTGTTGCAATAAAAGTGCTGCCGATGTTGCCGCCTTCGGCGATAAACTGCTAACAACTGAATTGCAACGTATGGACAAACTCTACCTGATTGCTAGCAGGCATCATCCTATTTTTAAACGGGAAATCACCCTAGAGACGATTGCGGAATACCCCTATGTCAATACGGATCTTGGTAATCCCAGCACCAAATTGAGTCCATACCAAGAGTTTTGCATAACGAATGGCATTAAACTCAATACTGAAATTACCATTACCAGTATTTCAAGTTTGTTTGAATATCTAGGCGAAAGTAATGCAGTCTCCCTATTGCCTTATCGGATAGTTTACGAAATGGTGAGTGATATTCCTGAGCTGCATACGTGTCAACTATCGCAGTATGAAGCAGAACGTTTATATGCAGATACAGAAACCCCAACGATTTTCTTAGTGCAAAAAAATCAGCCTAATGCAATCAATGAGGACTTGAAATGGTTAAGCGGAGAGATTAAAAAAATCGTCGATCGTATTATCTAGCCAAGCAATAGCTCAACATATCCAAACAACAAACCACCGATACACGAGGTGACAGGCATCCTCTGCCTTAGCTTAGGCTCCACCTCAGCCCCCATGCGATCCACTCGAGAATTGTTAAACCAAGCATACATCTTGGAGCATAAACACGTTACACTAAGCCCATCTTTATCCTAATAGATTCAGCTATGCGGACCGAAAATACAGCCACTCTTAATCTTATTTGGGGCGCCCTTATTCTTGAGGAGTTAGCACGTCTTGGCGTGCAACATGTGTGTATGGCGCCGGGCTCGCGCTCAACACCGTTAACCCTCGCCGCCGCCCAGCAAACTAAACTCCAGCGTCACTTACATTTCGACGAACGTGGGCTCGGCTTTATGGCCTTAGGTCTAGCCAAAGCCAGCCGCGCACCGGTCGCCATCATTACGACCTCAGGCACAGCAGTCGCCAACTTGTACCCTGCCATTGTGGAGGCGTGGCTGACCCATGTACCTTTAATCGTCTTAAGTGGCGATCGTCCGCCAGAATTACTCGGCTGCGGTGCTAATCAAGCCATAGTCCAACCGGGAATTTTTGCGAATTATGCCACTCAAGTGAATTTGCCAACACCGGATACACATATCGCACCGCAGGCGTTGCTTACCACAGTGGATGAAGCAGTGGCGAATCAAACTCGCCCAGTGCATATCAACTGCATGTACCGTGAGCCCTTGTATCCGAGTGAACTCGGTGGCGCGATTCTCGATGCCGAATCACCTTATCTCAAACCATTGCAAACTTGGCTACAGCTCGCACGCCCGTATACCCAATACGGTAAGAGCAAACAGGTGAGCGGCCCAAGTGACGATGCCATTATGCGGTTCGTCCACGGTAAAGGGGTGATCGTTGTCGGTACTCTCACGCCTGAACAAGATCCACAACAGCTCATTGCCCTATCGCAAAAAATCGGCTGGCCATTACTTACCGATGCCCAGTCGCAACTGCGTCAGCATCCCGCGGCGATAGGTAATATTGATCAACTGCTGCAACATCCAAGGGCGCGTAATCTATTGCAGGAAGCGGATCGTGTACTCGTATTCGGCGGCCGTTTATTATCAAAACGCTTGATAGGTTATCTCGCCGAGCAAAATTGGCACAGCTATTGGCAGGTTTTACCAGAACAAGACAGGCTTGACCCTAGTCACAATGCTAAACACATTTGGCACGCGAATGCACAGCAGTTTGCGGCCTTAAATTGGTATCGCTCATCCTCTGCAAACTGGGCGAATACTCTAATCACCTATAACGATGAATTGCATAACTTATTTGTGCGCAATATCGACCAAGGGGAATTTGGTGAAGCACAAGTTGTGCGCGCCATCGCCAATACTCGTCCGCTAGAACAGCAGCTTTTTATCGGCAATAGCCTGCCTGTACGCTTGTACGACATGTATGCCCCTGTCAGTTGTTGTACGGCAACCACTTATACTAATCGTGGCGCATCGGGTATTGACGGATTACTCGCCACCGCCTGCGGTATTGCGGCCCATGAAGGCAAACCCACGAGTTTAATCATCGGTGATTTATCACAACTGCACGATCTTAACTCACTGGCCATCGCTAAAGGCTTAACCAGTCCTCTGGTGATCGTGATCCTCAATAACGATGGCGGTAACATCTTTAACTTATTGCCCGTTCCCAATGAACAAGTCCGTAGCGATTATTATCGACTCAGCCACGGTTTAGAATTTGGCTACGCCGCAGCTATGTTTAATTTGCCCTATAATCAAGTGGATAATTTAGCCGATTTTCAAGATAGCTATAATGAAGCGCTGGATTTTCAGGGGGCTTCGATCATTGAAGTCAATGTAAGTCAAACACAAGCCAGCGACCAAATCGCCGAGCTCAACTTGTGGGTGAAACAAAGCTAATGCCAACCATGGCCCGTTACGGCGATCCTTCACTACCGACCTTAGTGTTACTGCATGGCTTTTTAGGCACTAAGACCGACTGGTTGCCGTTAATGCCTGCGCTAAGCCAGCACTTTCACTGTATTTGCTTAGATCTGCCGGGCCATGGGGATAACCAAAAGGAGTTGAAGCCAACCGAATTAGATGGATTTAACCAATATGTTGAAGATGTGTTGGCACACCTGAATGGCCTTCATATTGGTCAATTCCATCTCTATGGTTATTCTCTCGGTGGCCGTATTGCTCTGCACCTTGCCAAAGCCTATCCAGAAAGACTACTGAGCCTAAACCTCGAATCCTGCCATCCTGGACTTACAGACCCGCAAGAAAAACTTGCCAGAATCAAAAATGATACCCAGTGGGCCGAGCGTTTACTGCATCTGAATAGCAAAGACTTTTTAAGCTTGTGGTATCAGCAGCCCGTATTTGCCGATATGACGGCTACCAAACGAAAAACCCTAATCGAGCATCGTTCTGCAGCATTAGATTTGCATCCTAAACAGCGGCTTAAAGAGGTATTCATAGCCACCTCACTCGCACACCAAGCATCGATGTGGGATGTACCTTTGCAGCTTACCTGTGAGTGCCATTTCTTTGCGGGCAACCAAGATGCTAAGTTCCACGCACTCGCCCAAGAGTGGCAATTACACGCGCCCATCCTCGTCCATAGTATTCACGGCGCCGGCCACAACATACACCAAGCCGCTCCCGAGGCATTAACCTCAAAAATAGTGAAGTTGCTAGGGTAATGACAGAATTAAAATGTAGGAAATATATGATATTAACTTCGCTTAACCTGTATCAATATCGACTACCGCTCGACGTATTATTGCCCGTCGGTAAGCAACGTATCGATCACAGAGCGGGATTAGTACTACAAGCCAGTGTAAGTGCTAGCGCTAATGCTGGTGGCGAGCATAGACAAGTCGAAGTTGAAATTGCCCCACTATCTGGCATAGATGTCGATGAACAAGCTTTGATGGGGTTCAGCCGTGAAACACTCACTCAAGTGCAAACGGCTTTGACTGGATTATTACCCCAACTCTGCGGTCAGCATATTGATACATTGCTGGAATGCGCCGAGCAAAGTCATTATCCTTCTTTGGCCTTTGGTTTAAGTCTGTTACATGCCAAGTTAATGGGCAAACTCGATGCCATTCGTCCACAAACGGCCACAGTCCCTCTGATTTATCATCCAACGGATGCGAGCAAAGACTTGCTCGATAGCAAAATTGCCGCCCTTGGCAGGAGTGTTCGTTCGGTTAAAGTCAAAGTCGCGCAAACTTCAATCGAAGATGAACTAAGCCTGATTTATGGCATTTTACGTACCCGCCCCGATCTCAAATTGCGTTTGGACGCGAACCGAGGGTTTACACTTGAGCAAGCAATCGAATTTGCCGCTTGCTTACCCCTAGATACCATAGAGTACATTGAGGAACCTTGCCTGAATCCTCATGATAATCATGAATTTTATCAAGCAATTGGTATACCCTACGCCCTCGATGAATCGCTCAACGATCCAGAATACCAGTTTGTAATGCAAAATGGTCTGACTGCGCTTGTCATCAAACCTATGCTGCTCGGCAGTATCGAAAAGCTAGCTAATTTAATCGATACGGCGCAAAGCTATGGCGTACGTTGCATTATCAGTTCGAGTCTAGAGAGCAGTTTAGGCATTAATGCTCTGGCCCATTTAGCCGCGATTCTCACTCCGGATGAAATCCCTGGGCTCGATACCCTCAGCGCCTTTAGCCAAGATTTAGTCGTGTCATCGGGCAAAAAATACTGCCTCACACTCGCGCAACTTGAGCCCATTGCACCACATGTCATTGATTCAACTCAACAAAATGATGATGCAGCTAAAAGTGAGGGAAACGAGTTTGTCTAATGCCAGCCTATCAAAACCGCTTGCACTGCCACCCGTGCACCAAGCTGCGCTTGCGTTTCCACAGCAAACAGCCATCAAGTTGGCGGGGGAAGACATTAGTTACTCAAAGCTTAGCCAGTGCGTTATCGCACTGGCTAAGCAGCTAAGTGCTGCGGGGATCTCAAACGGTGAGCCGCTCGCCTGTATTGCTAGCAATAATCTCGAGATGATTTGTCTCTATTGGGCCTGCATCGATATTGGAGCAATCTTTTTTCCTATCTCGCCACGTTTTCCCCTCGCTCAGATCCAAGGCTTAGTTGATCAACATCAGATCCGCTATATTTGGAGTACTGAGGTTTACGAACTACAGAATTGTCATCACTTGCGCTTAAATTTCAATCGCGTTAGCAGTGACTTAGCCCTGCCTGTCGACTTTACTCGCCCAGCTAATGTGATTTTAACTTCAGGCTCTAGTGGCTTTCCCAAAGCGGCGGTGCATTGCTTAGCGAATCATATTGCCAATGCCGAAGGTGCCCGCAGCTTAATCCCACTCGAACAAGGTGATGCTTGGCTACTCTCCTTGCCCTTATTCCATATTGGCGGTCTTGCGATATTAAACCGCTGTGCCTTAGTCGGTGCCAGTGTTGTCCTGCCAGATCAAGCGCTTAGCCTTGGTCAGCAGATTGACCAAGATCAGTTGACTCACATATCTCTCGTTCCCACACAACTGAGCAAGTTACTCGTCGATACGAGCAGCAAGCTTAAAAGTATCAAAGCCTTATTACTTGGTGGCGGCGCAGTCTCAATCGACTTACTCCAACAACTTAAGCAACGCAATATCGCCAGTTACACCAGTTACGGCATGACGGAAATGGGCTCGCAGATCACCACAGGTCACGCTTTTAGCGACGGCAGCAGTGGCAAATTACTCCCCAAGCGTGAGCTTAAAATCGAAGATGGTGTGATTTTGGTGCGCGGCGCATGCCTGTTTATGGGCTATCTCACCGCGGATGGAATACAAAAGTGCGTTGAACAAGACGGCTGGTTTTACACCAAAGACATGGGCGAATGGGACGAAAATGGTAATCTGCGCATTCATGGCCGCGTCGATAATATGTTTATCTGCGGCGGCGAAAACATCCAGCCAGAAGAAATCGAAGCCGCGCTTAAACTGCACCCACAAATAGACGATGCAATCGTTTTCGCCATACCAGATGTACAATTTGGCAGTCTCCCCGCCGCCATCATTCGCGGCAGTTTAACCCACCACCCAGAGTCGATTGCAAATACGCTCGAACTGTTCCTTGCCAACAAAATCGCCCGCTTCAAACGCCCAAGACAGTATTATGTATGGCCAGAAAATCATGAGCAGGCAGGGCTGAAAGTAAATAGAAAAGCCTTGATAGCTAATCTTGTTAAACACTGATTTATCATCAACGTCATCAAGCCAAATTTCACCCATAAAAAAACCTGCCGCAGCAGGTTTTTTTATGGCTAAGTTAAAATCACTTTACACGTGACGCAACTTAGGCTTCCATACAAGCTTTTAGCTTGTTCATGGCATTTTTCTCAAGTTGGCGAATACGTTCGGCCGACACTTGATAAGTCTCTGCAAGTTCTTGCAGTGTGGTTTTATCGTCATCTAACCAACGAGCGCGCAGAATATGCTGGCTACGTTCATCTAAGGTTTTGATGGCCGATAATAAACGACCTTGAGCATTGGATTCCCAGTTGTCGTTTTCAATATTTTCCGCTAAATCCGATGAATGATCTTCCAAATAATGGACGGGGGCAAAATCATGCTCCTCGTCTTGATCATTGGTTAAATCAAATGCCGGATCTTGCGCTGCCATACGTGATTCCATTTCGGTCACATCGGCCTTAGACACACCTAAATTTTCAGCCACCATAGTGACTTCTGCATCGCTGAACCAACCTAAGCGTTTTTTCGCTTTACGGATATTAAAGAACAACTTACGTTGTGCTTTAGTGGTCGCGACTTTAACAATGCGCCAGTTTTTCAGCACATATTCATGAATTTCAGCTTTGATCCAGTGCACAGCAAAAGACACAAGACGCACGCCAACATCGGGATCGAAGCGTTTAACCGCTTTCATCAAGCCTATGTTGCCTTCTTGGATCAGGTCTGCCTGTGGCAAACCATAGCCTGAATAGCCTTTAGCAACGTGCACTACAAAACGTAAGTGCGACATAATCAGTTGCTTCGCAGCTTGTAGATCACCAGTTTCCTGTAAACGCTTGGCTAACTCATACTCAGCCTCAGCGTCCAGCATGCTGATGCTAGTCACTGAATGGATATAAGCTTCTAGACTACTGGCGCCCTGTGGGACTGTCAGTGCCATTGATTGCGTTTGAAAGGTCATTCGCTCTCCTACATTTATCAGACTACTTAACGAGTGCATTCTTAGGTTCAACAACAAAATACCCTAAGAATAAGCTCACGAACTATCGGCTAATTGACAGAGTATGTCAACCTCAGCTCGTTTGTAGATACCCTTTTTACCTCGCTGAAGTAGACATTGCAAGTGAACAAAAGTTCATTCCTCAGCATTTTTTTCGTCACTTTTTTTAGTTTAATCGACTGATTATTATGAAGGTTCAATCGACCGTAAATGCTGACGTACAGACAAATACGAACCTAACCAACCTAAAAATGAGGCAAGTCCAACCAATTGCAGCAGTTCAATAAAAGTGAGTGATTTCATTTCAAGCTGACTGCCATACAAGCCTAAAAGCTCGGCAAGGGCGGAATCGAGATACCACACTAATAAGTTGATGATAAGCCAAGCCAATATGCCACCAATGACTCCGTACCAAATCCCTGTGTAGAGAAATGGGCGCTGAATAAAGGCTTCAGTTGCTCCGACTAGCTTCATCACTTCAATTTCGCTGCGCCGATTCATAATCGCTAAGCGAATCGTATTACCTATCACTAAGACCACTGCCAGCACAAGTAATGCAGCAATCGCCATCACAGTACGTTCGAGTAGACGCACTACCGCCTGTAACCGTTCTAACCATTCGATATCTAAACGGCCAAAGCTAATCTCAGGCTCGCGCTCTAGTTTAGTTAAGAGTTCACGGGCGCCCACTGGTGTTGAGTAACGCGGCGTAGGCGTAACGGTAATGACCGCGGGCAAAGGATTTTTATCTAAATAGGCCAAGGCCTCACCAAACCCAGATAAGCGTTGGAATTCTTCTAGCGCTTGATTTTTATCTATGTATTGCACTTTATCCACTTCGGGATATGTCCGAATGCGCGTCAGCAGGCTCTGAATCGTTTGTTCACTACGATTATCGTCGATAAACAAGGAGATCTCTGCCGCGCTGTTCCAGGAACTGGTAATGGTCTCGGCATTTTTAACTAACACTTGCAATGCTGCAGGCAAACTTAGGCTCACACCTAAGACAGCCATGGTCATCACAGAGGATATTGGGTTGCGCCAGAGCTCTCCCATGCTAGCCATTGCTTGCTGCGCATGGCGAATAAAAAACATCACAATCCGACCAGACAGAGGCAGCTTGCTGCGAGTTAATTTTGCGCTATCGCTCATTGCCCTTCGCCTCTATTCGTCGATGCACTGCGAGTGTGCACATTAGGATGCAACTCTTGTGCACCTAACATACGGCCCTGTTTGAGGGTAAAAGTGCGATATTTCATTCGTGCGATAAGACCTAAATCATGGGTGGCGATTAATACGCTGGTTCCCGCATCATTAAAGGTTTCAAACAGACGCAAAATATCCATAGATAATTTAGGATCTAAGTTACCCGTAGGCTCATCGGCGAGCAGTAAAGGCGGTTTATTCACAATCGCACGGGCAATGCCAACACGTTGCTGCTCACCGCCGGACAACATAATCGGGTTATGCCGCTCCTTGCCATATAAACCCACCATGTCGAGGGCACCCGCAACACGCTTACGGATTTCGCCATGGGAGAATCCCTCAATCACCAGTGGTAAAGCCACATTGTCGAACACACTTCGGTCCATCAATAGGTGATGGTTCTGGAAAATCATCCCGATATTGCGGCGCAAATAAGGCACATGTTTAGGGCTAACTTTGGCGATATCGTGACCGTTAATCGCGACGCGCCCCGTTGTTGCCCGCTCGATTACCGTGATTAATTTCAACAGCGTACTTTTACCCGCCCCCGAGTGGCCGGTTAAAAATGCCATTTCACCTTGCTGTAGATGAAAATTCACATCCTCCAGCGCCATTTGGCCGCCAGGATAAATCTTACTGACCTGCTGAAAATCAATCATAAATTAGCTATCCGCTTTTTCTTGAGTGAACAAGGCATCGATAAATTCTTTCGAATTAAAAGTACGCAAATCATCAATTTGCTCACCCACGCCTATGTAACGGATCGGAATATTAAACTTGTCGGCAATCGCAAAGACCACGCCGCCCTTAGCCGTTCCGTCTAACTTACTGATGGTAATACCCGTTACACCTACGGCTTCTTGGAATAATTGCGCTTGGCTAATAGCATTTTGTCCTGTGCTCGCATCTAGTGTCAGCATGACCTCATGTGGCGTATCTGGGTCGAGTTTCTTCATCACTCGAACGACTTTCTTCAATTCTTCCATCAAGTGCGCTTTATTCTGTAAACGACCAGCAGTGTCGGCAATCAATACATCCACTTTACGCGCCTTGGCCGCTTGCAAAGCATCGAACAACACAGAGGCACTATCGGCACCAGTATGCTGGGCAATCACGGTAATATCATTACGTTGACCCCAAACCTGTAGCTGCTCAACCGCTGCAGCGCGGAAAGTATCGCCCGCGGCTAACATCACTGACTTACCTTGGCTCTGATATTGTTTAGCTAATTTGCCAATAGTGGTGGTTTTACCCACGCCATTAACGCCAACCATTAAGATAACAAATGGGCCATTAGCATTGTCTGGTACTAACGGGATAGCGACAGGATCGAGTGTTTTTTGCAACTCATCCCGCAGTAATTCATATAAAGCTTCGGCATCTTTAAGCTGCTTACGTGAGGCATGCTCTGTCAAATTCTTGATTAATCGCGTAGTGGTTTCGACACCAACGTCGGCGATTAATAATTGTTCTTCGAGTTCTTCAAACAGATCATCATCGATTTTCTTGCCGCGAAAAAGGCCGATAAAACCACTGCCGATATTCTCACTGGTGCGCATTAAGCCACGTTTCAGTCGAGCAAAGAGCCCTTCCTTAACGGGTCGAGCCTGCGGCTCAGGTTGTAATTCAGCAACTGCTACAACAGCTTGCTCAGTTTCAGCTTGTTGCTGGACTAAAGCCTCTGCTTGCTCACGTGCTAGTGCTTCGCCAGCAAGTTGTTCTGCCGCTAAGGCTTCAGCAGCATGCTGTTCGGCGGCCAAGCGGGCAAGTTCAGCTTGTTCCGCTGCGAGTAATTCTGCTTCTAGCTGAGCGGCAACTACACGCGCCGCCTCTGCTTGAGCTAATTGCTCTGCGGCGGCTTGCTCAACTGCTAACTGCTGTTCTGCCAATTGTTCTGCAATGAGTTGCTCTGCTTCTAACTGTGCTTCGGCTAACTTCTCTGCAGCATGCTTTTGTGCACTAAGTTGTTCAGCAGCCAAACGTGTCGCTTCAGCTTGCTGATTAGCAAAATGCAACGATTCAATTCGGGCATGCTCAAGGGCGAATTGCTCGGCTTCGGCTTTTGCCTGTGTTTGTTCGGCCGCTAACTGTTCTGCTGCCTGTTTTTCAACATGAGCTTCGGCCTCGATGACCCCTTGTGTCTCTACTTGTTCCTGCGCGACACGCTGTGCTGCATCAGTATCTTGTGTTGGAGTAACAACTGGCGTTTCAGCGACGACCTCATCTTGTGACTTATCTTTACGAAACCAAGAGAAAAAACCTTTCTTTGCCATGTGTGATTCCAGCGCTCTACTTCAGTATTGAATTTTGAATAAGACCCTGATGTTATACCAGATTGCCTCGGCAATTACGCCCAAAAAGTCGGCAATTAGCTAAGCTCAGTTAGCCTTCTCACCTTTTAGTGAGACTTTGATATAAAATAACGGCCTTTATTAAGGTGGCACAGTCTACCACTTTCTTTCTTCAGGCAAAATCACGGGGGCACTTTGGTTAATCATCGAACGGTCAAAAATAATGTGACCAAGGGTCAAACAGCCAAAAATAAACCCGGCAGTGGACAAGTGCGGATCATCGCAGGCCAATGGCGCTCGCGTCGTCTACCTATCCAAGATCTCGAAGGTTTACGCCCAACGACAGACAGGGTTCGCGAAACACTCTTTAACTGGCTGGCTAATGATTTAGTCAATGCACGTGTACTCGACTGTTTTGGCGGTAGTGGCGCTTTAGCTCTCGAAGCCTTGTCCCGCTATGCCAGTTTCGCCAAAATTATCGAGTTGCAACGCGGCGCAGCCATGCAATTAAAAGAAAATCTGCAAACCCTTAAATGCGATAAGGCCGAAGTGCTCAATGCTGATACGTTAGTGGTACTGCAAAGGGGCTGCGAGCAAGGTTTCGATGTGGTGTTTATCGATCCACCCTTTCGTAAGGGATTGGCAGAAAAGACGATTCAACTGCTAGATACTCAAGGCTGGCTCAATGATGGTGCGCTGATTTATGTCGAAATCGAGTCTGAATTGCCGCAACTTGCTATCCCTTCTCGCTGGCACGCCTTAAAAGAAAAGAATGCAGGGCAAGTGAGCTACCGTTTATATCAATATCACTCAGAAACCACTGTTGAGCCCATCGAAGATGAAAACCATGCCCTTATTAATTAACTTAGGTAAAGCCATCACTCTGATTGCATGGTTGATGATGGCCTACAACTTAGTCATCCCCTTTGAAGGCAATGTGGCGATTACTTTAAATATCCTGTTTGCCATTACCTGCATGATGCATTGCTTCCAAGTCGCGATTTTCCACATGCTGTTTAAGACCTTGCTACCATTAACGCAACAAGATTATCTACAAGTGTTTATCTTCGGAATTTTCAGCCTGTTAGCTTATCGGCAACGAGTGATGACTCAAGCGAATTAACCGAGCACACAGACAGCAAAAAGCCCTCTATTGAGGGCTTTTTAATGGCTATTAATTAAGAAACTTAATCGCTAAACCTTATCCTTTTGGATATGGGTGTGCTACGCCTTTATGGCAGTCAACACAGGTCTTTCTCGCGTCAGGTTCTTTCTTGAAGTTATTTGAGTGCATTCTTACAGCCATTTTACTCATAGTTTCTGGCTGATTCTCGTAAATACGAGTGTGGCAATGCTGACAGTTAGCAGAATCGTTCGCACGGAAATAGTTCAGCGCTTTATCCGCTTGTTCTTTACGATTTTCATCTAACCAAGCTTGAGTGTTAAAGCCATCAATTGTCATGAAACCATATAAATCTTTAGATACGATGATTTTTTTGATCAAATAATCGACTGGACCATGGGGTAAGTGACAGTCTTGACACTGAACCGTAATCCCTGCTTTGCCGCCGCCATGGGCAGAAGCCAACACTTCATCCTTCAGCGAATGATTGCTATGGCAAGACATACAGAACTCATCTGTACTGGTCGCGTGTAATGTTTGTTGAGTGGTAAAGTATCCCACAACACCCACTACAATACCGACGACCAGTAGCGCCAGGATTGAATATTTCGCGCTAGGTTTAAATAGTGCACGCCAGTTCATCACTCTATCTCCAAAATTGTCAAAATTAGTTTTTATAAGACTAGTTTATGCTCTTTCATTTATTAGAAATTTGATTTTAAGCCGAAATTTGCTGATTAAATTAACCTTAAAAGCGCAAAATGAGACTTAGCTCTAACTATTTGGACGTCATTTGGTAAAAACCGCTAGCTGAACTGTGATGCACTTTAACTAAAGCTAATGCAATCACCCGATAATCGCAAGTTACCGATTTTTTTTATAGTTAGGCTCCCCCTTGATAATCTAGAACTAGAAATTTATTTTCTAGAAAACAGAAATGTGATCGCGCCAATGTTTATTGCACCTTGAGAGTGAAGCAGAAATAAATGGTAAAACGCAGGTAAGCCGAATAATACTGTTCGAAATGAAACTTTCTACGATCAATTTGAGTCTCTTAGAATACGCAGTCATATTCATGATAAGCCCGTTGAAGACAAAACTTCGAGTCAGAAATTCTATTTGCTAATTTAGATTAATTAGATATTTGAATTGAGGCGTTAACTGAAGTGTGAGTTAAATCATTACAGCTAAACATTGCTATGCTAGAATCGAGCCGTTCATCATTTGGAAGACTTATGCATCACACACTCGGTCGTTATTTTTTAGTCATATTCACTCTACTCGCACTCGTCGGGCAAAGTGTCGTGTCTAATGGTCACGCCATGGTGCCACACACTATGGATATGAGTGCGATGAATCATGAGGTTTCCTCCCAAATGCACCACGCTACAATGATGCAGATGGACACAGAGAACAGTTCTGACTCACATTCAATGGCCAACGCGGATTGCTGCAACGATAAAATGCTTCCCGGCGCGAAACAGCATTGCTGTGATGGCACCACATCATGTTCAAATGATTGTGGTCATTGTT
Source organism: Shewanella sp. SM20 (assembly GCF_025654545.1). Lineage (NCBI taxonomy): Bacteria > Pseudomonadati > Pseudomonadota > Gammaproteobacteria > Alteromonadales > Shewanellaceae > Shewanella > Shewanella sp. SM20. Next base: position 19,382 of record NZ_JAKKRK010000012.1, read on the forward strand.
TGACGATTTCAGTCGCTGGCACTCTATTCAGCCCACACCTCTGGCCAAGTGTGAGCATGAGCGATACTGCAATGGCCACTCCTATGCCTCATTTCCACTCTATCTCTTTGTCTTCGGCCTTTAAACCACCGATAGCCTAGCTCTACTTTGTGCTTATTGGGCAAATAAACCCTTAAAAAAAGCCAAACGACCAAGCTAAAACGACAATGCTGTTAGCCCTAAGCTAACGCCCTATTTAGCCGTTTATTGTGGTGCCTTATCATTAAATCGTGCACCCGAGTCTAGCAAAACGTTGATTACTGAGCCGAATGCCAAATTGTGGCATCAATTCGTCTATCGAAGCGAACCGCTTTGATCCACTGTGCTCACTGACGTTTATGCGCTCGTATTCGGCCGTTAATCCGATGGAGTGAATAATATGAAAACACTAACTAATCTCGCCTTAATCACATTCTTGCTGACCAGCACAAGCGTGTTTGCGACGGCCGCGCCGCACGCACATCAACACGACAATGCCAATCCACAGGAACAAGCACATACCCATGTTTGCCCTATGCACCCTGAAGTGACTGGCAGCAAAGAGGATACTTGCCCTCAATGTGGTATGAACTTAGAGCCAAAGGCAATAGAAGCAAAACCGGCTGAAGGTGCGGCAAAAAACGCCCACAAACACCACTAAGCTAGGCTGGAGATGAGGCATATGAATTCATTTAAAACCGTAAAAAAGCAGACCCCTAAAGCCGTACTGATCTTGAGTAGCTTACTCTTAGGTACGCCTTGGTTGAGCCATGCCCAACTGGCGAGCACACAAGAGCCCGTGGCGACCGAAGCTGCAGTAAATTCTGCAACAGCGCCTAAAAATAATTCGTTAAATCAAGTAAAAACCTACACTTGCCCTATGCATCCCGAAGTGCTCAGCCATGAGCCTGGTCGCTGCCCTAAGTGCAATATGTTTTTAGTTGAGAAACAAGATACCGCAAACTCTGCGGCCGAGCATGCACAGCATCAAGTCGCAGATCACCAAGCCTCTGAGCATGGACAAATCTTGGCAGCGAAAGCTTCGAGCCAGGTATTCGATACCCCAACACCTAAGGCCGACAGCTTAGTTAAAGCCCAAAACCACGTGACAACAATCAAGTACGTTTGCCCTATGCATGCTCACATCATCAGCGATGTGCCCGGCACTTGCCCTATCTGCGGCATGAACTTAGAAAAAGTCGAAACGGGCGGCAATACCCAAGAAATCAATATCAATGTTTCCGGCAGTATGCAGCAAGCGCTGGCACTCAAAGTCGCCAAGGTTGAACGCGACACACTGTGGAAATTTGTCGAAACCGTCGGTCAAATCGATTACGACGAAAGCCAGATCACCCATATCCATGCCCGCGTCACTGGCTGGATTGAAAAGCTCATGGTCAAATCCGTGGGGGATACCGTCAAGAAAGACCAACTGATCTACGAGATCTACTCTCCCGATTTAATTAACGCCCAAGATGACTACCTGCTCGCCATGGACACCGCCAAAGCAAACGGCCAAGGCCGCTACAAAGATTTGGTGCGCAATGCGGGTTTACGCTTATCTTTCCTCGGTTTTAACGACAGACAAATCAAACAATTAGCCGAGTCACATCAAACCCAGTATCGCGTACCTTTCTACGCCAAAGAGGATGGCATAGTTAAAGCCCTCGACGTTCGTGATGGCATGTACATTCAGCCTTCGACCGAAGTCATGTCCCTAGTGGATCTCTCTAAGGTATGGGTGATTGCCGACGTATTCGAGAATGAGCAAAGCTGGATTGCTAAAGGTCAAAAGGCCGAAATTGCCGTTCCCGCCATGAATATCAGTGGCATCGAAGGCACGATCGATTATATCTACCCTGAGCTTGACCCAGTCACTCGCAGCCTGCGAGTACGAGTGGTTCTCAACAATGCCGACGTAGATTTAAGACCTAAAACCCTCGCGAAAGTCTCGCTATTCGGTGGCCCGAATAAAGATGTGCTCGTGATCCCGCAGGAAGCTTTAATTCAGACGGGTAAAGAAAACCGCGTGATCGTCAAACAAACCGATGACAGCTTTACCGCCAAGGCCGTCACAGTCGGCATGATGAGCCAAGGTAAAGCCGAGATTATTTCAGGCCTGAATGAAGGTGAACGTGTGGTGATTTCGGGGCAATTCTTACTCGACTCCGAAGCCAGTCTCAAGGGCAGCTTAATGCGTTTAAGCAGCGGTCATCAGCACTAGGAGCGCGTTATGTTGAAATATATTATCGAGGCGTCAATCAGGCAGCGATTGATGGTGTTGATTATCGCCATCATGATCACAGTTTGGGGCGTGCAGGAGCTGCGCAAAACGCCGCTTGATGCGCTGCCGGATTTATCCGACGTACAAGTGATCATTAAAACCCCTTACCCGGGCCAAGCGCCTAAATTGGTTGAAGAACAAGTGACTTATCCCTTGTCGACCGCCATGTTAGCCGTACCAGGCGCCAAAACCGTACGTGGTTATTCCATGTTCGGCGACTCCTATGTGTATGTGATTTTTGAAGATGGCACCGACATCTACTGGGCACGCTCGCGGGTGCTCGAGTACCTGAGTCAAATTAGCAGCCGTTTACCCCAGGGCGTACAACCTTCACTCGGTCCCGATGCATCCGGTGTCGGTTGGGTGTATGAATATGCGCTGGTCGATCGCTCTGGCAATTTAGATTTATCGCAACTCAAAAGTCTGCAGGATTGGTATCTCAAGCTAGAGCTGCAAAGCGTGGCAGGCGTGTCTGAAGTTGCCACCGTCGGCGGCATGGAGCAAACCTATCAGATAGTGCTTGAGCCCGATAAAATGGCGATCTATAAGCTCGATATCGCCAGCATTAAACAAGCGATCGATAAAGCTAATAGCGAAGCTGGCGGCTCAGTGATCGAAATGGCCGAAGCCGAATACATGGTGCGCGCCAAAGGCTATCGCCAGACGCTAGAGGATTTTCGTGAAATTCCCCTTGGTATCACCAGCCCTTCTGGTACAGGTTTATTACTCAAAGATGTCGCCACTGTGCGCAAAGGCCCAGCCTCACGCCGCGGTATAGCCGAACTCGACGGTGAAGGTGAAGTCGTTGGCGGAATTGTGGTGATGCGTTACGGCGAAAACGCCTTAGCGACGATAGATGCGGTGAAAGCTAAACTCGAAGAACTCAAAGCGGGCCTGCCCGATGGGGTTGAGATTATCCCAACCTATGACAGATCCCACTTGATTCTTAAGTCCGTCGACAACTTGTTTAGCAAGGTCGTCGAAGAAATGTTGGTGGTTGGCTTAGTCTGCTTACTGTTTTTGCTGCATGCGCGCTCCACACTCGTGGCCGTGATAACCCTGCCGCTATCCATCCTTATCGCTTTTATCGTGATGAATAAGATGGGTGTGAACGCCAATATCATGAGCCTTGGCGGCATCGCCATTGCTATCGGCGCCGTGGTGGATGGCGCGATTGTGATGATCGAAAACCTGCACAAGCATTTAGAACATTTCAAAGCCAAACATGATCGCGAGCCCGATACTAAGGAGCATTGGCGCATCGTCACCGAAGCGTCGATTGAAGTCGGCCCTGCGTTATTTTTCTCATTGATTATTATCACCTTAAGCTTTGTGCCTGTGTTCGCACTCGAAGCGCAGGAAGGTCGATTATTCGCGCCACTGGCCTACACTAAAACTTTCGCCATGGCAGCGGCGGCCTTTTTATCGATCACCTTAGTGCCGATTTTGATGGGTTACTTTATTCGCGGCAAAATTCCCAGCGAACGCAGCAATCCTCTCAGTCGCTTCTTGATCGCGCTTTACCAACCTTCGCTCAAACTGGTGCTTAAATTTCCTAAAGTCACCCTGATGTTAGCGTTAGTCGCGCTGGCCAGTGCTTGGTATCCCATGACCCGCATGGGTAGTGAGTTTATGCCCGCCCTTGAAGAAGGCGATTTGCTCTACATGCCAACGGCATTGCCCGGTATCAGTGCCAGTAAGGCCGCCGAAGTCTTGCAGCAAACCGACCGCTTGATTAAAACCGTGCCCGAAGTGGCCCGCGTGTTTGGCAAGGTAGGCCGCGCCGAAACCGCGACCGATCCCGCGCCGCTGACCATGCTTGAAACTACTATCATGCTCAAACCCCATGAGGAATGGCGTGAAGGCATGACCTTAGATGGCATCATTGCCCAACTACAGCAAACCGTCAAAGTACCAGGACTCACCAATGCTTGGGTACAACCCATCAAAACCCGTATTGACATGCTCTCGACGGGGATAAAAACCCCCGTCGGTATTAAGATCACCGGCGCCGATGTCAACGAGCTGCAAAATCTAGGGGCAGAAATAGAGGCCATCCTCAGTAGAGTGCCACACACTAAGTCAGCCTATGCTGAACGCAGTGGTGGCGGGCGTTATATCGATATCACCCCCAAACTCGATGTGGCCGCACGTTACGGTATGTCACTGCAAGATATTCAAGATGTCGTGCGTTACGCCATTGGCGGTATGGATATTGGCGAGTCGGTACAAGGGGCTGAGCGCTATCCCATCAACCTACGTTATCCCCGTGAGCTACGCGATAATATCGAAAAGCTGCGCGAACTCCCTGTGATCACTAAATCGGGAAATTATCTACCACTGCGAAATTTAGCGGATATAGAAATCACCGATGGCGCACCTATGCTCACCAGTGAAAACGGTCGCTTAATCTCTTGGGTGTTTATCGATATTGAAGGCACGTCTATCGGCGAATATATTACGACCGCCAAGAAAGCTTTAAATGCCGAACTCAAGGTGCCCCCGCGCTACAGCTACACTTTTGCAGGGCAGTACGAATATATGCAGCGGGTAGATGCAAAACTTAAGCAAGTGATCCCTATGGCATTAGCCGTCATCTTCATCCTGCTGATGATGACCTTTGGCTCCACCATTCAGGCCAGTATTATCATGCTCAGCCTCCCCTTCGCGTTGGTCGGCAGCACTTGGCTGTTATACCTACTGGATTACAACATCTCAGTGGCAGTCGCCGTCGGTATGATTGCCTTAGCGGGTGTAGCCGCCGAGTTTGGGGTAGTAATGCTGGTGTATCTCAATAACGCCATCAAGCACAGACAAGAGAAAGATAATTACCACAGCGTCAGCGACTTAAAAGAAGCGTTAATGGAAGGTGCCGTTATGCGGATCCGCCCCAAAGCCATGACAGTAGCGACCATCTTCTTCGGTCTACTCCCCATTATGTGGGGTGCAGGATCGGGTAACGATGTGATGCAGAAAATTGCCGCACCTATGGTCGGCGGCATGGTTACGGCCCCATTACTGTCACTGTTTGTACTACCCGCACTTTATCTACTGATTTACTCGCGTAAATTAAAGAAAGACGCGGCGTAATTGAGTGTACGGCGCTAGAACACCGATAAAAATCCCCTCAAACCATTAAAGTTTGAGGGGATTTTCTCATTCAATCAGATTAAAAATCTAATTTTACAACAGTGCCATATACCACTCTGGGTAAAATAAGCCTCTAAGTTTATAGCGCTTATGTGTACCATTGACTCAGTGCCACACAGAATTGACTCAATTCACTGCCGCAGGAAGGATTCCATCACATGACCAAGTCATTTTGTTTAACCATCAGCCGGATATGGCCGCAAGCACTTTCCCTTAAAACCCCATCACGCGCATTACTTGCCGCATTCGGTTTATGCGCTGCGCTCATCATTACAGCACCCGCCTTTGCCGCACCCGCAACCGGTGAATTCGTTGCCGACAAACGCTGTGAGCTATTTCAATCGAAAAATAAGCAGACGAATCCAGACCAATGGCAGAGCAATATTGGTGAGCGCTACCCTGTACTTGAAATCCTCGGCAATAGTGCTAAACCTGATTGGCTAAGAGTGCGCACCAATGCGGTGAAGTCTCCCATGCGTTGGATCAGCGGCGATTGTGGTCAATATCTATCTAATGTTGCTGACAGTAATTTATCAACACCTGCAACGGCGGCGGAACCGGCGCAAACCACCACGGCATCGGACATCAAAGCAAAAAGCCGAGATAGCCTTAAAGAGCATGGTACCCCAGAGAAACGCCAAGGAAATCAATGCCGAATCGGCGGTGAATTTGACGCCAACGTGCTGGCATTAAGCTGGCAAAGCACCTTTTGTGAACTCTATGGCCGCCGTAAAGCCGAATGTCGCGCCCTCAGCCAAACGCCAGAATCGAGCCAATGGCAACACTTCAGCCTGCACGGACTGTGGCCGAATAAACAACAATGCGGCACGCGATATGGCTATTGCAGCACAGTCAAACTGCAACCGAATGATTTCTGTACTTATCCAGAGTTTGAACTGAATCCATCGGTGCGCAAAAATTTAGAAGAAGTCATGCCAAGCGCCCAATATGGCACCTGTTTAGAACGCCACGAATGGTGGAAACACGGCACTTGCCGTAGCCAAGACCCTAACGAGTACTTTTTATTGGCAACCCAGCTGACCCAAGCGGTCAATGCCTCGGCATGGGTACAAAAATTTATTCATGACAACATAGGTAAGAGTGTCAGTAAAAGTGAGTTAAACCAAAGTTTTGATAGCAGCTTCGGTCAAGGCGCTCACACTAAAATGAGTCTTGAATGTGGCAAGGGATTACTGAGTGAAATCCGCATTAACTTGCCCGAAGTCATTAAAACTTCTGACTCCTTACCTAGCCTACTCGCCAAAGCCAATAAGGCCTCAAAAGGCTCCTGCCCTGAAACAATCATGATTGATAACGCTAATTAAACAAATAGTTAGACAAATAAAAACGGCGATTTAGCGTCGCCGTTTTTAACCTTAATGACAGCACTTAATATGCCAGTCACATCTGATTAAGCTTGATCACCGCAAAGGTAGCGCCTTGGGCGTCAGCAATGACAGAAAATCGTCCCACATCAGGGATATCACTAGGCGGAATGCACACTTGCGCGCCTAACGCTTGGGCTTTTTCTGCAAATGCATCGCAATCGGCTACTGCAAAATAAAGCAGCCAATGGGGAGAAATATCGCCCCATTCGGGCATTATCGTCATCATGCCGCCGATGGATTGACCATTAAGCTGCCATTCTGAGTATTCAATGTCAGGCATGTCACTCGGCATGTTGGTCCAAGGGAAGATTTTGCAGTAAAAGGCTTCTTCAGTACGCGGCTCTTTGCAAGCCAGCTCAACCCAGCAAAGGGTATTGAGTTCACCCTGACGGCGAGCACCTATGTGGTTCTTCGCTTGCCATAAAGCAAAGCGTGCGCCTTCAGGATCGCTCACCTGCGCCATCACGCCCGCATCACCCACAATATGCGGCCCCATGTGCACTTGGCCGCCCGCCGCTTGAATCTCTGCAATGCTGGCATCGATATCATCGACGGCAAAGTAGATACGCCAGTGGCTGGGGATATGTGCTTCTGACTCAGGGATTTGATACATGGCGCCTAAGTCATCTCCCGCTAAATTAAATAGCGAAAAGTGACCTTCAGGGATCGGCATTTCAACCGAGTTCCAACCAAATAACGCTTGGTAAAATGCTGTTGTTCCCTGCCAATCATGGCTTGCAAGTTCAACCCAACATGCATGTCCTTGTGCGTACTGAGTCATTTTCATTATCGGCTCCTTTGTTTTAACAATCATTCGAGTTAAGCCTGAGTTTGTATTTCTGTCCAGTATTCAGGTTAAAAAGATCTGTAAGACAAAACTCAACCGCTAAAGACAAAAAAGCCCTCACATGGAGGGCTTAAATCATCACAACAAATTAGGAATATTGCGGCAGTAAATTTGCCATCGCGAGCAGATGACATGCACCCGTGACTATGCCAAATAACACCACAAGAATAATCAGCGGTGTACCGCCTATCACTCTAAAACCTGTGCTATCGGGGAACAACTGCCGCGATTTATAGGCCATCAGCGCCGGGACAATTACCGCCCATACAGTTGCCGCTAATGCCGCAAAGCCAATCGCCACCAAGAAGCCATCGGGAAACAGTAATCCTAAAATCGTTGGCGGCACAAAGGTCACTAACGCGGTTTTCATTCGGCCAGAGCGTGAATCATCAAAACCAAACAAATCGGCGAGATAATCGAACAAACCTAAGGTCACCCCTAAGAAAGATGAAGCCACAGCCAAGTTGGCAAACAAGGTCAACATACTGTTTAACCAGCTACTCGCCATCACCTCAGACAAAGCGCCCACCAACACACCCATATTGCCGCCTTGGGCAATAATGTCGATAAACTGGCTGCGGGGAATATTGCCCATAGTTGCCGCTAACCAACAGGCATAAATCACCAGTGCGATAAAGGTGCCGACGAAAATCGCCTTGATAATGGTGGAGGAATCTTTGCCGTAATACTTCACTAAGCTGGGAACGTTACCATGGTAACCAAAACTGGCGAGACCAAAGGGCAGCGCCGCCCACAGATAAGGTGAAAAGCTGTTATTACCATCGGGTTCGAGCAACTTAGTCACATCAATTTCGATCAATAAATTGCCGATCGCGAGGAAGAAGGTAATGATCATACCGCCGAGCATAATCGTGGTAATGCGATCCACGGCCTTAGTGCTGATCAACACTATGCTCGCCAATACTATGGCAAACACTAGCCCTGCCACACTTTGCGGTAACTCAATTCCCATGCCCTGCAAGCTGTGATTCACAATCGAGCCACCGCCGCTGATATAGGCATAGGTCAAAATATACAGCACGAACGCGATGGAAACGCCGTTCACTATCCGCCAAAACTGCCCTAAGGTTTGCTTGCTTAAAGTATCGAAGCTAGCACCCGGTTCGAAATGCAAATTGGTTTCGAGTAGCAATAAGCCCGACATCAACATGCAAAACCAAATGCCCAATAACATTAAAATCGAATAGCCAAACCACATACCTGCACCGACCACGGGCAGAGAAAACATCCCAGCACCTACGGTCGTGCCAGCAATAATCATGGCGCCGCCGAGCAAGGACTTACCTGCGGGCTTATGCTTAGCCGCATTCATATGATTTGCCATTAAACTGTATGCTCCGCGGTGACACTCGCCACTATCGTTTGTTTCACTGACGGACGTAATAAGCTATTGGCTTGATCTCGTATGCGATTGATATTGGACTTATCTTGGTTATCCGCTAGATATCCCAATTCTTTGAGCTTAACGCTCAAGGTGCCGTAAAGTTTCTTATCGTAGAACTCTGGCGCAGTAATGCCATGCAAAGCGCCTAAACGCTGGGCAAGTAGATGACTCTCAGACTCAAGTTCTGAGCGCTCCATCTTAGGTCTGTTCGCTAACAGATTGAAGATAATGGCATAGCGTTGCAGAGTTTCGCTCACTGAACTGGCTAACAATAATAGTTGGCTAGTGTGTTCAGGCACGACAGTTAAGGTATCAGTCTCAACCACTAACCCTTGTTCAATGAAGAAATCCAGCACTTGATTGACATAGGCAGGTACATCCTTAATGCCCATGAAGAGTTCGGCTTTCAGCAGTGGATAAAAATCGGCAACGATTGACACAACTTGCTGACGCGGGATCTGCTCATTATGCGTTAAACAACTCGCAATTAATGACGGTACAATAAATAAGTGGATGATATTGTTACGATAGTAAGTCATAGACACTGCCTGACTCGTCTCGATAGACACAATTTCACCTAAAGGATCGGCGCAAACAACAAACTTGTTCAGCTCTAAACCTTGCTGCACTAAATGCTTACCATCACCTTCGGCAACCGAAGTATAAGTAGTGTAAGGCACTTTTTTGAGTAGAGTCAGATACAGATCAAGCTGACGTTCCAGCAGACTGCGCTCTAAGGCATTTTGATCTGTGGCCAACAACACTAAACTCGTCAAGGTCACCGAACTCGCCGCCGCCGCATCGTTAATATTCGTCATCACTCGATTCGCCAGCACGTTTACCGCTGGCGTTAACCAGCTTGGTTTTTGCTCAGGATCATCGGCCAACTCAGTACGCCAGTTTGGCGCGCGCTCATTTAAGAAGTTTTGCAGAGTAATCGGCTCGCCAAAGTTCACATAACCTTGGCCGAAATTACCAAGTTTGCGAATCGCACCAAACACCTGCCACACAGATTCTTTTTTCTTTTTCTTACCACTTAACTCTTTATGATACGTCGCCACTTCCATCACATGGTCATAGCCTAAATACACAGGCACTAGCGTGACTGGACGCTCGATACCGCGCAGCACACTGTTCATCGTCATGGCGATCATGCCAGTTTTCGGCGCCAACAGACGGCCAGTACGTGAACGGCCACCTTCGGAGAAGTATTCCACCGAATAACCTTTAGCAAACAGCTGATCTAAATACTCACGAAATACTGCGGTGTACAGCTTATTGCCATTAAAACTACGGCGGATAAAGAAGGCACCACCGCGACGGAACATAGGTCCCGCGGGCCAGAAATTGAGGTTAATGCCGGCAGCAATGTGCGGCGGAACCATGCCTTGATAATACAAAATATACGATAACAGCAGGTAATCCATGTGGCTGCGATGGCAAGGCACATAAACAATCTCGTGGCCATCGTGGTGTAACTGCCGAACTTGCTCGGCGCCTTTAATGTTGATCCCGCTGTAAAGCTTGTTCCACAGCCAAGTTAAAAAACGCTCGGCAATACGCACTAAACTGTCTGAGTAATCGGCAGCGATTTCATCGAGATACTCAATAGCCGTCTCGCGCGCTTGGGTCTCAGAAATCTTTTTACTGGCGGCTTCTTCTTGAATCGCTTTGCGCAGCGACTCAGATTTGAGTAACGAATGAAACAGTGCTTGGCGGTTTGGCAGCACAGGCCCTGTCATTACCTTACGTTGACGACGGAAATGCACGCGCGCAACCCGTGCTAACTTATGGGCAATCCCCATGTCGGTGCCATGTTCGTCAGCCATGTAACGCAGGGATACGGCATTCGAAAACTGCACGAAGTTATGTCGACCTAAGAACAGAATCATCAAGCACTTGCGCAACCAAGTCGGGTTTTCCCGCTCAAATACGGCCGCCTTCATAGTGTCGTCTTCTTTCCCTGGCGTGCGACCCCAATACAAGCTCACGGGCACCAGTTGAATATCCAATTCAGGACGTTCCTTATGCACGGCTAACAAACGCATAAAGCATTCGAGGAAAGGCTCATTACCAGCACGTTCGCCAAACAGTGGCTTACGTCCTTGAAGACAGACAACCCGAGGCGCAGTCACACCATTAGCCACTAGAGGCTCATAAGGGCTTGGTAAACCTAACTTAGCCGTTATTTCGCTCAAAGCAGCTATGTCACTAAGGGATTCAGTTTTCATCACATAAACAAGGGGTCTGGAAGCATCCAGATTCAGATCGGCAAAGGGATCCTGAGGCACCACAATAGTGTGCACTAAGTGTTTTTGGATCCAACGTAATGATTTCAACCAAAGAGAGTCGTGTTTAGGCATTATTCTTATGCAATTAAGTGCGTTTACTAGCCCGATAGAATACCAGACTATGGGCAATATTCGCTAATTCTCTCCAACATAGCTAAAAAGTGGTTAATACTTGCGCTGCAAATAATACTGTATATACTAACAGTAACTGTATAGAAAAACAGGAAACACCATGAGACCTTTGACGCCACGCCAAGCTGAAATTTTAGAGCTAATTAAACGAAATATTGCCGATACTGGCATGCCACCCACTCGGGCAGAAATCGCAACCCGTTTAGGTTTTAAGAGCGCCAATGCGGCTGAAGAACACCTTAAAGCGTTGGCAAAAAAGGGCTGCATTGAGATCATGCCAGGCACATCTCGAGGCATTCGTCTGCCTGCGGAAATCGAAGATTTGACTGAAACAGGTTTACCGCTCATCGGCCAAGTGGCCGCAGGTGAACCTATCCTCGCCCAAGAACATGTTGAACAGTACTACCAAGTCGACCCAAGCATGTTCCATCCCGCCGCCGATTTTTTACTGCGAGTAAAGGGTGACAGCATGAAGAATATCGGCATTCTCGAAGGTGATTTGCTGGCAGTTCATAAAGTAGAACAAGCTAGAAATGGTCAAGTGGTTGTCGCTAGAGTCGATGACGATGTCACTGTTAAACGTTTCGAAAAAAAAGGTAATGTGGTCTATCTACATGCCGAAAATGAAGATTACTCCCCGATTAAAGTGGATTTAGGCTTCCAAAGTTTAACAATTGAAGGACTCGCCGTCGGTGTGATCCGTAATGGAGATTGGCTATGAATAAACTACTTGGCAATGCCCCCCGCCATCCGGGCTTGTGGCTCGATGAAGTCCGTGATGCCGACTATGACTGGCACCATGCGCCTATCGCCTGTATGCCAACTAAGACTCAAGGTCGCCAAGAATTAATTCATCTGAGTGCACAACTCGCTCAGTTAAGCCAACAGGGCCGTTGGTTAGTGCTCATCAACCCACCAAGTATTGGCTACAAGCAAATGCTTGCCAGCGCAGGTGTGCGTATGGATAGAGTTTTGCTGGTACATGCTAAAGATGAAGTCGAAACCCTGTGGGCGATGGAAAAAGCCCTGACAAGTGGTACGTCCAGTGCAGTCATTACTTGGACTCAATCATTAGATGCGCGGGATAATCGACGCCTACAAATCGTGGCTAAAAGTGCCCGAGCTATGGGCATAGTGCTTGAAGACGTAAACAGTCACTTACATGCCGACGTACGCATTGAGCAAGGCAATCTCTTCGGTCAGCAATCTTTTTTTAGCGCTGTACACTAAATATTCATTTAATTTTTTACCTTGAAAGCCGCCTCACCTATGAATGTGAGGCTTTTTTTTGGCAATTTTTCAGATAATTAGATAAATAAGTGATCTTGATCAATATTTAAACAGCAAGTATGGTTGGTTAAGTCGGTGATGATATATCACCTTCCGTGGTCAATGAATCGAGTATTTATCGAACTCGAAGCGCCACTAAAAATAGAGAACAGATTTATTTCAGCAGTATGTGCCAGCGTGGCTAATTACCAGCAGTAACAATACTTGATTAAAAGTAACAGCCGCCAACGCACGTTGAAGTCAAAAAAGCTTTTTTGGGAACTGAAGAGTTTGCATAGAGTTGAGACTTACTGTGTTGCTCTTCTTTGTAGTTGCTATTCGCAATTGGCAGAGGAGAAGTCTTGTGAAGCAATTGTTGTATTGTTTACTCGTGGTGCTTTTCGCACCACCGTTGACCGCCGCAGACATGCGGTTCAACATGACCCCTGGCGTGACCGAGATCAGTGGCAAGGTTTATCACTTGCACATGACCATCTTGTATATCTGCTGCGCAATAGGCCTAGTGGTCTTTGGCGTCATGATTTACGCCATGATCAACCACAGAAAATCCAAAGGCGCTGTCGCGTCCCACTTTCACGAAAGCACTAAAGTTGAAATCGCTTGGACGATTCTGCCATTTATCATTTTGATCTTAATGGCGATTCCAGCGACAAAAACTTTAATCGCAATGGAAGATCCCAGTAACGCCGATCTCACCGTAAAAGTGACGGGGTCCCAATGGAAATGGCATTACAGCTATTTCGATCAAGATATTGATTTTTATAGCATACTGACAACACCCAGAGCACAAATCGAAGGCACCGAAACCAAGGGTGAAAACTATCTATTGGAAGTCGATAAACCGCTCGTTCTACCGATAAACCGCAAAATCCGCTTTCTGATGACTTCAGAGGATGTCATCCATTCTTGGTGGGTACCCGCCTTTGCCATTAAGAAAGATGCCAACCCTGGATTTATCAATGAGGCCTGGACTCGCATCGACAAACCCGGCATTTATCGTGGTCAATGCGCCGAACTCTGCGGTAAAGACCATGGTTTTATGCCTATCGTAGTACAAGCCTTACCCGAAGCCGAGTTTGAGGCTTGGGTCACAGAGCAAAAACAAGCCGCAGGTGCTGCGGCTGAAGCCGCTCAAGCCGCTTTATCACAAACCCTAAGTAAAGAAGAGTTGATGACTCTAGGCGAACAAGTTTACCTCGGGCACTGCGCAGCCTGCCACCAGCCCAATGGCGAAGGATTGCAAGGCGTATTTCCGCCCCTTAAAGGTAGCCCGATTGCAACGGGACCGCTCAGCGGCCACCTTGAAATTGTGCTCAACGGTAAAACGGGTACAGCCATGCAAGCGTTTAGTAAACAATTGACTGCACAAGAAATCGCGGCAGTGACTACCTACGAGCGTAATGCTTGGGGCAATAATACTGGAGATGCAGTGCAAGCCAAAGACGTCAACGAGTACATGAACGGCAATTCTGCACAAACATCCGCCGCGGTACCAAGCAGTACAACCCCGACACCCGCTCCTGCAAAAGACGTCTCAGCTGCAGTCGATCCCGCAAGCCTCCCCACACTCAGCCATGACGCCCTCATGGCCGAAGGTGAAACTGTCTACGCGACCTTCTGTGCTGCCTGCCATCAAGTGACAGGTGCAGGAATACCACCCGCCTTCCCCGCGCTAGTGGGTAGTGCTATCGCCATTGGACCAGTCGCCAATCACATCGATATTGTGATGCACGGCAAAACGGGCACGGCTATGCAGGCATTTGGCAAACAGCTTAGCCCACAGCAACTTGCAGCAGTCATTACCTATGAACGCAATGCTTGGGGTAACAATACCGGCGATACAGTGCAACCTGCTGATATCGCAAGTCATGGACAGTAGGGGATAATGATGAGCACTACGACTCAAGATCAAACCGCAGCCCATGATGACCATCATCATGGTGCGCCAAAGGGCATCATGCGCTGGCTGCTAACCACCAACCATAAAGACATAGGTACTTTGTATTTATGGTTCAGCTTCATTATGTTCTTAACCGGTGGCGCTATGGCCATGGTGATCCGCGCTGAACTCTTTCAACCTGGATTACAATTGGTCGAGCCCAACTTTTTCAACCAAATGACAACTGTTCATGGGTTGATCATGGTATTCGGCGCGGTAATGCCGGCCTTTACAGGGCTAGCTAACTGGCTGATCCCGATGATGATAGGGGCGCCAGATATGGCGCTGCCACGGATGAATAACTGGAGTTTTTGGATACTCCCCTTCGCCTTTACTATTCTTCTCAGTTCGCTGTTTATGGAAGGTGGCGGACCTAACTTTGGTTGGACCTTCTACGCACCACTATCAACAACTTATAGCCCAGATAGCACGGCGCTCTTTGTATTTTCTATTCACATCATGGGGATAAGTTCGATCATGGGCGCGATCAACGTGATTGTGACCATAGTGAATTTACGCGCGCCAGGCATGACATGGATGAAGTTACCATTGTTTGTCTGGACTTGGCTTATCACGGCATTCCTACTGATCGCAGTTATGCCCGTACTCGCGGGCGCAGTGACTATGGTGCTGACCGATAAGTTTTTCGGCACGAGTTTCTTCGATGCGGCGGGCGGCGGCGATCCTGTGATGTTCCAGCATATTTTCTGGTTCTTCGGCCACCCTGAAGTTTACATCATGATCTTGCCGTCCTTTGGCATCATCTCTGCCATAGTCCCAGCCTTCAGTCGTAAACCCTTATTTGGCTATGCATCCATGGTTTATGCTACGGCTAGTATTGCAATTCTGTCGTTCCTCGTGTGGGCGCACCATATGTTCACCACAGGTATGCCAGTGTTTGCCGAGCTGTTTTTCATGTATTGCACTATGTTGATTGCAGTGCCAACTGGGGTGAAAGTGTTTAACTGGGTTGCCACTATGTGGCGCGGCTCACTCAGTTTCGAAGCGCCCATGCTGTTTGCTGTAGCCTTTATCATACTCTTCACTATTGGCGGTTTTTCGGGATTAATGCTCGCCATTACACCCGCCGACTTCCAGTACCACGATACTTATTTTGTTGTGGCACATTTCCATTATGTGCTCGTGACTGGTGCGATTTTCTCCATCATGGCAGCGGCCTATTACTGGCTACCTAAGTGGACGGGACACATGTACAACGAACGACTGGGACAATGGCATTTCTGGTGCTCGGTGATTTCAGTCAATGTGCTATTTTTCCCGATGCATTTCCTTGGGCTGGCAGGAATGCCAAGGCGTATCCCTGACTACTCGATTCAATTTGCCGATGTTAATCAAATCGTCTCGATTGGTGGGTTCGCCTTCGGCTTATCGCAATTGATTTTCTTAGTATTAGTAATTAAGTGCATCCGTGGCGGCGAAAAAGCTCCCGCTAAACCTTGGGAAGGTTCCGAGGGTTTAGAGTGGACATTGCCAAGCCCTGCGCCTTACCACTCCTTCACGACACCACCTGAGGTGAAATGAAATGGCAACCCAACACCAGCAAGATAAATCTAAGTCAAATCGTAAACTTATCAGCATGTTAGTTATAGGCTGTATTGGCATGTTTGGCTTTGGATTCGCGCTGGTGCCGCTCTACGATGTGTTGTGCGAGCAACTCGGTATCAATGGAAAACCCTCCAATACCGCGAGTAGTTATCAAGCAATCACAGTAGATACAAGCCGAATAGTGACTGTGGAATTTATTTCTCAGGTACAAACAGGCATGCCATGGACATTTGCGCCACAAACCAAACGGCTCGAAGTTCACCCTGGCGAGCTAATCCATACGGCATTTTTGGCGCGCAATATGTCCGCTAAAGCAACTATTGGCCAAGCGATACCTTCAGTTTCGCCCGGCCAAGGTGCCGCTTATTTTAATAAAACAGAATGCTTTTGCTTTAATCAACAACCCTTAGCGGCGGACACTAGCGCTGAGCTGCCGCTCATTTTCTATGTGGATCCTCAGTTACCTGAGTCTATCCATACTCTGACCCTCTCTTACACTCTCTACGACATTACCGACAAGCAGTTAGCGTCTGCCATAGAGCAAGGAGCTGCAAAATGACAACGAAACATCAGTCTTACTACGTTCCATCCCAAAGTGTCTGGCCTATTGTAGGTGCCATTGGCTTGTTCTTAATCGCCTCTGGTGCAGGCCTTTTCGTGCAACAGTTGAAATCAGGTGCATCCGGTGGCGGTTATGTGCTGCTGGTTGGGATAGCTGTGATCCTATTCATGCTGGTAGGTTGGTTTAGAACCGTGATCCAAGAGTCGATGGCAGGGCTCTATTCTAGCCAAATGGATCGATCGTTTCGCCAAGGTATGAGCTGGTTTATTTTTTCGGAAGTTATGTTTTTCGGGGCTTTTTTCGGGGCACTATTTTATGCCCGCATGTTCGCAGTGCCTTGGCTCGGTGGCGCATCGAATAATGCCATGACCCACGAAGTACTCTGGCCTCAGTTTGAAGCTATTTGGCCGCTCATTACTACGCCAGATGGCACTAAAACCCAAGCTATGCCATGGACTGGACTGCCATTAATCAACACTATCGTACTGCTAACCTCCTCAGTTACCTTACATTTCGCCCATGTCAGCCTAGAAAAAGGTAAACGTTCTGCCATTACTCTCTGGCTTGGTATCACCATACTCTTGGGTATGGGTTTCCTTGCCTTACAGGCAGAAGAATATATGCATGCCTACCGGGAAATGGGACTCACCCTAACCTCTGGGATTTATGGCAACACCTTCTTCCTGTTAACTGGCTTTCACGGCATGCATGTCACTCTGGGGACTCTCTTTTTATTCGTGTTGTTTTTCAGAGTGTTGAAGGGGCACTTTAGCGCAGATAAACATTTTGCGTTCCAAGCGGGGAGTTGGTATTGGCACTTTGTGGATGTGGTCTGGCTGTGTTTGTTTATTTTCGTTTACGTTCTCTAGTGCTTTAGTAAGGTGTGGGATTGGGGCTAATCAGCCCAGTCCCTAAGGCCACCAGCAATAACAAGATAACGAGCACGGAGAAAATCACTCGCCGACCAAGATAACGGCTCATAGGCACTTTTTCATCACCTTTCACCATAATAAACAAGGCGCGACCTAGATTAAAAATGATGAATAGCAACAGCAGAACTAAGACCAACTTAAAAATGAACAGGCTATTCATACAATATCCTCATGTTCTGCTGAATAAATTAACGGTTTTTCTACTGATATTGACTGTGGCTGTATTAACTATATTGGTCAAGTTGGGTTTATGGCAGTTAGCCCGTGGTGAAGATAAAACGACGCTTTTAGCCCAAATGGAAGCAAGGCAAGCTTTGCTGCCATTAAGTTTTGAGCAGCTCCAACTCAAGGTCGGCAAAGAAGGCGTAACGGGTTATCGACTGCAAGTACGCGCCACTCCCGCAAGCTCACAAATCTGGCTGCTGGATAATCAAATCTATCAAGGTCAAGTGGGCTATTTAGCCTTCCAACCATTGCAAGTAGAAGTTGAAAAACCTTGGTTGCTGGTCGAGTTAGGCTTTGTTGCCGCAGGCTCCCATCGGGATGAGTTACCCCACATCACTCCCCTAAGCGGGGCATTAAATATCGAAGGCAGGCTTTATCAAAAGCAAATCAATCCCTTGAGCCAAGCTTTAATGGCAGAAACAGGGACAAGTATTCGCTTTCAAAATTTAAATATGCCCGAAATGGCTAAGGTATTAGGGCACCCAGTGTTACCTGTCGTGTTGCAACCAGAGCAATTACCTTCCCTCACATTGCCCCATCCTTGGCAACCTTTCCCACTGTCAGCACAAAAACATTGGGGCTATGCGTTGCAGTGGTTTTCGATGGCAGCCGTATTTGCAGGACTAATGCTGTGGCAAGGGATTAAATATGTAAAACGCCATAGCGCCCAAACAGTCGCAAACTCAAGGAGCAAATAGGGAAATTCGTACCATACTTAGCAAGACACTAATAAAACTAAATAAATATAAAACAATAAATTAGGGATAATTTGAATGAGAGGAGCAAGCATGAACTCCCAGAATAAATCTAAACACAAAGCATTAGGGCTATTACTGCTGGCGTTTATTGCCCCCGTAGTGATTGCTAAGCTAGTGCTGAGCCTGAATTTATACCATGGCGGTGCCACCAATCATGGCGAGCTGATCAGTCCCGAAACCAGTTATGCCAGCCTTGGGGTTGAAAATTCTAATCCCAAAGAATGGCAACTACTGTATTTATTGCCCGCCAAATGCAACGATACTTGCCGCGAACGCCTGTATATTTTGCGCCAAAGCCACACAGCGTTAGGGCCAGATCAGGCGCGAGTAGAACCGCTCATCCTCACCCATCCCGACAGCGATCTTAACGCCTTAAGCGCCTTTCACTTCAACACTCGCCCCGCCAATGCAGACTTAAGCAAATGGTTAGATGAACAGCAGCTAATCATAGTCGATCCCTTAGGCAGCTTAGTCCTGCGCTACCCTCAAGTGCAGGGCAAAGAAGCACATTTAGCTCAAGGCAAGGCGCTGATTGCGGATCTGCGTAAGTTGTTAAAACTGTCGAGGGTAGATTGATGCAACTAACTTGGATCCTACGCTTAACCTTAGTCTTTACCCTATTGGTGATTTTAATGGGCGCTTACACCCGTCTATCGGATGCAGGGCTTGGCTGCCCCGATTGGCCAGGCTGCTACGGCCATATTAAAGTGCCCACCCAAGACCATGAAATCGCCCATGCGCAAACTATATTCCCAGATCACGATATCAATCCAGAGAAAGCTTGGCTGGAAATGATCCACAGATATATCGCAGGCGGACTTGGCTTACTGGTGTTGTTCATCTTAATTTTGTGCTTAAAAACACCTGAAGCACCCAAAAAGTTACCGGTCATCATAGTGCTGCTGATCCTCTTTCAAGGAGCGCTAGGCATGTGGACTGTGACCATGAAACTCATGCCAATAATTGTGATGTCGCATCTTATTGGTGGCTTTAGCCTAATCTCGCTGCTGTTACTCCTTTACCTGCGAACCCGATCTCGGCGTATATTTAATAGCGAAACCCATCCTCGGCATCTCGCACCGTTAGCGTTGGTGAGCCTATTCGTCCTTGTGGGTCAGATTATGTTGGGCGCTTGGACATCATCGAATTACGCGGCGCTCGCCTGCACCTCTTTACCCATCTGTGAGGGAAATTGGGTAGATAACTTAGCAATAGCCGAGGCATTTTCACCGTTCCAAGGCCAACACCCTAGCTTCGAATTTGGGGTACTCGATTACCCTGCACGAATGACTATCCACGTAGCCCACAGAATTGGCGCTATCGTCACTGCCAGCTTGTTACTCGTGCTCGCCTACCGATTATTTGTGGGCGCTACGGGACTTAAGGCTTTAAGCCTTTTATTAGTGGGACTAGTCATACTACAAGTGAGCTTAGGTATTTCTAACGTAGTGATGCATTTGCCACTCGGTATTGCCGTGTCTCACAACGGTGGTGCGGCACTACTGCTACTGACCTTAGTCACAATCAACTATTTTTTATGGCGCAAAGCATAAGCGAGGGATCCAAGATGGCAAAACCACTCTCAATCACCAGTAGCCTGCCCACTTTCAGCGTAACATGGCGCGCCTATTTTGAAATGACCAAACCTAAAGTGGTTGCACTGATGCTGCTCACAGTCTTAGTCGGCATGTGTCTTGCTGTGCCCCATGCAGTCCCCGTTCAACCTTTAATCGCCGGTATGCTGGGTATTGCTATGATGGCGGGTTCTGCGGCGGCGTTGAATCATCTGATCGATCGCCGTATCGATGGCTTAATGGCACGCACCTACAATCGCCCGCTACCCAAAGGGCGTATTTCGGCCACACGCGCGTTAATTTTCGCCGCTAGCTTAGGTAGTCTTGGCTTTATCGTCTTATATTCCTTAGTCAATCCACTCACAGCTTGGCTGACCTTTGCCAGCCTGATTGGCTATGCCTTGGTTTATACAGCCTATTTGAAACGCGCAACATCACAAAATATTGTGATCGGCGGCCTTGCGGGAGCCATGCCACCCTTGCTGGGATGGACGGCAGTAACGAACGAATTTCACGGCCATGCGTTATTGCTAGTGATCATCATTTTTACGTGGACGCCGCCACATTTTTGGGCACTGGCCATTCACAGACGCGCCGAATATGCCAAAGTAGATATTCCCATGCTACCAGTCACCCACGGTGTCGAATTTACGAAAACCTGCATCTTGCTCTACACAGTATTGCTGGCGATTGCTTGCCTGTTACCTGTGCTGGTTGGTATGTGTGGGCCAGTGTATTTCGTCAGCTCGAGTTTACTCAGTACGGGATTTATCTATAAAGCATGGCAACTTAAATATCGGGATCATGATGGCTTAGCGATGCAAGTGTTCCGCTTCTCTATCTACCATTTAATGTTGTTATTTATGGCATTACTGCTAGACCACTATTTGTGGAACTAGTGTATGGAACGAGTTTGTCGCGCTAACCTGTATTTATGGAGCGAATAATGCAGAAAAGAATTTTAGTCATCGCCATTTTGTTGTTCGGTCTTGGCGGCCTATTTGCGGTGAAATTTAATCCCCCAAAACCTATCGAGTTAGAGAGCGGTTTTCTGTTTCCACAGGCCTATGAATTAGCGCCCTTTGAATTAGTTGATCAACACAAGCAAGCTTTTACCAATGCCAGTTTGCAGGGAAAATGGAGCTTATTTTTTATCGGTTTTACCTTTTGTCCCGACATTTGCCCTACGACCTTAAATAAACTTGCGGCGGCTTATCCCGATCTAAACAAGATCGCGCCATTGCAGGTGGTGTTTTTATCCGTCGACCCCAAACGGGACACACCGGATAAACTCTTAACCTATGTAAATTTTTTCAATCCAGAGTTTAAAGCTGTAACGGGTGAACAAACGCAGATATTTCCCCTCACCCGCAGCTTAGGACTCACTTATGCCATGGTGGGTGAAGGAGAAAATTACCAAGTCGACCATAGTGCGGGTTATGTGTTGGTGTCGCCGCAGGGAACGCGAGTTGCGGTATTTAAACCTACGGCAGCGTTAGGCAAACCGCCGCAGGTATTAAATGATAAATTAATTAGCGATTTTGAAAAAATAGTGGCGCAATACAAACCTAGCCGCTGATCACTCTTTGACCCAAGAGCCATCGTCCTTTGGACTCACCCAAGGCTGAGAAAACCAATAGTAGCCATTGCGCGCCTTACTCGGCGCTGTGCAGTTATAACGCGATCGCCCCGCAGGCAAGGCTAAATCCGCTTGAACACTAAACTCGTTTTCATTGAGCCAAGTCGGCTGTTTTGAGCCTTGACCTTGGATATAACACATCATTTGCTTAGCAGAGATATCACTCATATCGAGGGTCACTTTAAGCTCTGGACGCCAATGACCGCCCTTTAACTCAGGATCACTTGGGGTTTGTGCAATCACAGGCATATTTAAGCTGTATAACTTTGCCTTAAGGCTTTTTAGGTCAGCATATTGTCCAGCAACGGGGAAACGCGGCAGGGCCGTTAATGGCGAATAGGGCCCGGCGGCACCGGACTGTTGCCCAAAAGCGACAAAGCTGTTCTCAGTTAACATATCCTGCAACGCTTGATTGTACTCACCGTAGGGATACGCCAGCATTTTAAAATTGTGCCCAGTGGCATCTGCAATCGCTTTTTCTGTATCTAAGATATTGGCTTTTATCCGCGCTAACCACTGCGCCTGTGATTCGTTTTCTAAGGCGCGGATCAAATGTTCGTGCGCCCAACTGTGATTAGCAATATCGGCGCCTTCCTTGGATAGTGTGATGAGTTCATCCCAAGTCATCATCTCGGTAAACTTTTGTTTAATCGGCTCAATTGCCACAAACAAGGTGTAGGGGAATCCAAATTCCTTTAGGATAGGATGCGCCGTAATCGCTATACTGCGATAACCATCATCGAAGGTAATTGCGATTGTTTTAGCGGGTAAATCTTGTTTTTGCTTGATCGCTTCAACCACTTTAGAAAGCGGGATCACCTTAAAGCCGTCATCGACGAGAAACTGCATTTGCTCACGAAATTGCGCGGGCGTAACGCTGGTTGCCGCCGGAGTGGTTTCTGACACATGGTGATATTGCAGAATGACCACGGCATGGGCAGAAAACGTCATTAGCCCTATGAGTGCCAACAGCACACGTTTAACCATAATGTGAACACCTCTGAAATTAATGAATACTGCTAAATCAACTTGGCTCGACCTCATGCTCAACGGCGCGAAAAATCGCCAGTTACTGGCGCTCGCCCTGCCGATGATACTCTCCAATATCACTATCCCGCTGTTGGGCTTAGTCGATACGGCTGTTATAGGTCATCTGAGTGAGGCCTATTATTTAGGGGGAGTCGCTGTCGGGTCAACGATTATCACATTAATCATTTGGTTATTGGGATTTTTGCGTATGGCGACGACAGGTTTAGTCGCGCAGGCCTTTGGTGCTGACGATCTTCACGCCCAGCACAAACTCTTAGTCCAAGGCGCTATGCTAGCGATGTTATTGGGCGCAGGCGTTATCGCACTGCAAGTCCCGATATTGAATTTAGCGTTAGGATTATCCGAAGCGAGTAGCGAGGTCGAACGTTATTGCCGCGAGTATTTTCAGGTACGGATTTGGTCAACGCCCTTCGCCCTGCTCAATTTAGTGATGTTAGGTTGGCTCTTAGGGCGACAACAACCTAAAGCCGCCATGTGGCAGTTGATTTTAGCCAACCTTGCCAATATTATTCTCGATGTGGTGTTTGTCCTCGGCTTGGGTTGGGGCGTTAAAGGCGCTGCCCTCGCCTCAGTATTTGCCGATATCACCGCTTTCTCAGTCGCACTCACTATGGTGTTACAACAACTCAAGCGCGCACCCGAGTTTCACTTATCTCAGCTATTCCCCCATGTCACCTTAACGGGTTATGGCAAATTACTGAGGCTCAACACAGATATTTTTGTCCGCAGCCTCTGTTTGCAGGCAGCTTTTGCCTTTATGACATTCCATGGTGCAGGTCTAGGTGATAATACCGTTGCGGCCAATGCCGTGTTATTGAATTTACTGCTATTAATCTCCTACGCTCTAGATGGTATAGCCTATTATGCCGAGGCAGAAGTCGGTCGAGCCTATGGGCAAAAACAGGCAGAACAATTAAGGGAAGCTGTGATCTTAGCTTGGTGCTGGTCGGCCATAACGGCACTAGGATTCTGCGCTGTATTTAGTCTTTTTGGCAGTAATATTATCGCGTTATTGACCAGTATTAATGAGGTCAGAGCCACTGCGCAAACCTATCTTATCTGGCTAATATTCTTGCCTTTATGGTCCTTTAGCTCGTATTTATTCGATGGTGTTTACATAGGTGCCGCTAAAGGAAAAGTGATGCGCAATAGCATGATACTCGCCACCTTTGGCGCGTTTTTCCCAACATGGTATTTACTGCAGCAGCTATTACTACCAGAGCAAGGCAACCATGCCCTCTGGGCCGCGATGAGTGTCTTTATGATCGTCAGAAGCCTAACGCTCGCAGGGCATTATTATTTCAGTCAGGCCTTTTTACATAAATAAATCTGTAAAGACAGTAGTTTACTAATCTCAAAATCATTATTATGTTGATTTTACAATTGTAACGAAGATGTGAATCGATAATGAAAAGGATTTTACCGCTGCTATTGCTGTGGCTATGTAACTATACGGTTGCCAACACTGCGCCACAATTACCCGTTGAAGCCTTTGCAAGCATCCCAGATGTTAGCTCTGTGCAGCTCTCGCCTAATGGCAAAAAAATCGCTTCTGTTGTACGGGTCGATCAAGCCAAACTCAAAGGTACTGTCGTTAGTATCCAAGATATAGAAACAGGCGAAAAAAGCATTCCGCTGCACACGGATAATCAAAAATTTGTCATCCTGTCTCTGCAGTGGGCAAACGATAATATCTTACTGATCAGTGCTAAGTTTCCGGCTAACCGTTACGGTACACCTACAACCGAAACCCGCCTTGTTAAGTATGATTTGACCACGAAAAAGACCTCGAGTGTCCTTCCGCGCAGCGTCTTAGACCGTCTTAATTGGATCCCGCAACATCAGGGGCAAATTATCGATCTTATGCCAGATGATCCCGATAATATTTTACTGTCATTAGACGGAATGGGCGAAAACGTAGGCGAAGACAGCGTTCTGAAAGTCAATTTAGCGCAGGGGAAATCCAGTTACACCCAAAATGCTAAAAAGAAGATTATAAGTTGGATTACCGACAGGCAGCACAAAGTCCGAATTTCTATCTACAACGATGATACTGAGTACCGTATTTATGAACAGGCCGAGCAAAAGAGTGATTCACGCTTGCTTTGGACCTTTAAAGCCTTCTCTGAGGACACGGTTTGGCCATTAGGTTTTGATGCAGACCCTAATATCCTCTACGTTCGCGCCTATCACCAAGGTTTCGAAGCCATTTTTAAAGTGAACCTGACCGACCCTAATCTTACAAAAGAGTTGGTTTACGCCAATGAAGCAACTGACGTCGAAGGGGATTTACTCTACTCGCAATTAAAGAAAAAAGTCATTGGTATCAGTGAAGGCGACGGCGAGGAATACACCTTCTGGGAAACAGAATATGTCGGACTACAAAATGGTCTTAAGGCTGTATTACCCGATGCTCACAACTATATTACTCAATTCAGTGCAAATGAACGCCGCTACATAGTGTATTCCACCAGCTCAACCGAGCCTGGCACTTATTACTTCGGCGATAGGGACGAAAAAACGTTATATCCCATCGCGAACAGATACGGCAAGCTCAATAGTGAGCTACTCGCCAACACCCAACATCTAACTTACGAAGCAAGGGATAAGCTCAAAATCGATGCTTACCTAACAGTGCCAAAGGGACTCGAAGCCAAACAGCTACCGACGATTATTTTCCCCCATGGCGGCCCGATCAGTTATGACAGTAACGACTTCGACTACTGGGCACAGTTTTTCGCTAATCGTGGTTATGCGGTATTTCGAATGAATTTCAGGGGGTCGGCAGGTTACGGCTATGAGTTTATGAAGGCTGGCCTAAAAAGCTGGGGTCTCGAAATGCAAAACGATGTTGAAGACGGGACTCGTTACCTAATAGCTCAAGGGATTAGCGATCCTAAACGCATTTGTATTGCCGGTGCGAGTTATGGTGGTTACGCGGCCTTAATGGGGCTCCCGATCTTTACCGTTGCGCCATCAGTGTGGCTGGTGTGACCGATGTGGCCTACCTAGTAAAATCAAGCCGCAGACATACCAACTATGAAGTGGTTAAAGAGCAAATAGGAGATGATCTCGATGCCCTCTATGAGCGCTCACCTATCAGTAAAGCAGATAAAATTAACATCCCAGTATTACTGCTACATGGCGATAAGGACAGAGTCGTTAAGGTTCAACATAGCCGAGAAATGTATGACGAGCTCAAATCACTGAATAAACCAGTGGAGTATATTGAGTTGGAAAATGGTGATCATTACCTGAGCAATAACGACAACAGACTCGCGACGTTTAAAGCCTTAGATAAGTTCTTAGCTGATAATCTCAACCCTAAGTTATAACTGAACAACTGCACTTAAAGCGAAAGCCAAATATAAAAAACGCGACTCAAGGTCGCGTTTTTCATTCAGCTTAACAAACAAGATTAAGCGTAAGAATGTTCACCGTGTTGGTGATCTGTCACGTCACGTACGCCAGTCAACTCACCTGGGAACATGTCTAACAATTGTTTTTCGATACCATCTTTCAGGGTGATATCAACTTGAGAACAACCGTTACAACCACCGCCGAACTGCAGTACAGCCACGCCTTCTTTAGTGATTTCAACCAGCATGATATTACCACCATGGCCAGCTAACTGAGGGTTGATTTCAGATTGGATCACGTATTCGATACGCTCGACTAAAGGTGCATCACCTGACACTTTACGCATTTTTGCGTTAGGTGCTTTGAGCGTGAGTTGTGAACCTAATTGGTCAGTCACAAAATCGATAGTGGCATCTTCAAGGAAAGGTGCACTCTTCTCATCGACCATAGCATTGAAGCCAGTGAACTCGATTTCAATATCATCACTTTCCACTGCATCCGGTGGACAATAAGACACACCACACTCGGCTTGCGAGGTACCAGGACTGATCACAAATACGCGAATATGAGTGCCTTCAGGTTGATCTGCTAACAACTTAACAAAATGGGCTTGAGCCGCATCGGAAATGGTAATCATGAAAACCTGCTCCGTCAGGGGATACCTGAGTGTTTTAGTAAGAATTAGCCGTATGATACTCCGACTCACCTTCGCTTTGTAGTCCTTTGGATAGCAAGTTTATGGATTTTTGCCATAGCGATCACGATTTATTCATCATAAACAAGCTTTAAACGAATGTGTTGTACGCGAGTGAACTGCATCATTTACAAACAAAAGCGACCCAATTGGGTCGCTTTAAGCCAGACATAAAATACAAACTATTTAGCCGCTTCTTGTCCAGCGATACGACCAAAGACAATGATATCAGTGTAAGCATTTCCACCGAGTCGATTGGTTCCATGGGTTAAACCAGTCACTTCACCCGCAGCAAACAAGCCCGGAATCACCTTTCCTTGTTCATCAAGTACACGAGTACGTATATCAACCGCTAGTCCACCCATTGTATGGTGCACAGAAGGTGTCGCCTTTAAAATCCAATAAGGTCCTTTACTTAAATCAACCAATCCTGAGCGATGATTAAAGGCTTCATCCTTTCCTGTTGCGGCATAACGATTCACGTCTTTAATCGTTGATAACAGCTTATCTTCAGGAATATTAAAGACTTTAGCGGCTTCTTCTAAGGTGTCGACCTTATACATTAGCCCGTCTTTTGTGAATTCCTTCAGTTCACCTTGATGCATTTCAACAGTATGGGCAACATCTTCAATAGCTTGGTTCCAGAGCAGATAAGTATAACGGCCTGGTTGGGCTAGAATGGCCTGTGAAATCACATCTCGGCGTTCCAATTCCTCAACAAAGCGCTCACCCTTCTGGTTGATTAACACCGCACCAAAGAAGCGAGAGTCAGCAATCAAGGCAATCGCACCCGAGGTTGGGCTACAAATGGGATATGACTGGATATATCCCATATTTTTAGCTGCTGCATGTATTTTTTCTGCCATCACAATACCGTCACCAGTACCACCTGAATGACCAGTGCTGCCATATC
The DNA here is from genome assembly GCF_025654545.1 of Shewanella sp. SM20. Classification (NCBI taxonomy): domain Bacteria; kingdom Pseudomonadati; phylum Pseudomonadota; class Gammaproteobacteria; order Alteromonadales; family Shewanellaceae; genus Shewanella; species Shewanella sp. SM20. The sequence continues at coordinate 47,399 of NZ_JAKKRK010000012.1, forward strand.
GTTCATCTAACTCTGGGTTATATTTTTTACGCATTTCCATGTTAGACGAGAAGCCACCCGTGGCAATCACAACACCGCGTTTTGCATAGTAGGTTACCGTTTTGCCATTATGAGTCGCTTCTACACCCACAATTCGGCCCGTTTGATCTTGAATTAACTTTTCAGCCTTAGTATTGGTATGAATTGGTAAGCCAACTTCTTCAGCTTTAATAGAAAACTTGCTGATCACCTCTGCTCCGGTATGACCTTTAGGGATTAGCGCTCGTTTCACGCTGTGTCCACCAAACTGAAATAATTGATCTGGGTAAAATTCTACTTTGACGTAATCCCTTAACCACTCAGCTGCATCAACCGCATTATCGACCATGGTCTTAACCATTTCAGGGTCACCTTTGAAATCGCCGCCTTTTAGCGTGTCGTTAATAAACAGCTCTTTGCTATCAGTAACACCCATATTTTTTTGTACCCAACTACCAGCAACATTCATCTCAGCACCCGAGATCAATGAGTTACCACCAATAATTGGCATTTTTTCAATAATAACGGCGGAGCGGCCTGCGGCCATAGCCTCTAAACCAGCACTGAAACCTGCACCACCCGAGCCAATAATCACCACATCATAGGTATATTCTGCTGGTGTTAATGCTTCATTTTTTTTAGCTGAAGCGACAGCAACTAACGTAACACCTGCGGCTTCAACACTTTTACCCACGGCTTCTTTAAGCGCTTTAGACGTTACGGTTGCGCCTGCAATACCGTCAACCTCGATAGAGTTATTATCAATAATCGCCTGTTTAACATCTTTAAATACGGCACCAGCAAGGACCTTATTTTCCTTTTGCTTTAGTACATCAATCGCCACAATGTGTCCGTCTTTGAATGTGGTTTCGACCTGCACTTCGCCATGCTTGCCTTGAGCGGTTCCCTGGCTTTTTACTATTTGATGGGTAACTTGACAGCCGACAATAATTGCTGTTGCCGTGGCAGCAATACCAATAATGGATTTTTTATAATGCATTACAATTCCCTTATTATTTTTGATGAAAATTAGAACAGCACCAAATTAAATGAGATTCTACTTATCAAAATTTCAACCTATTTGATAAACCGTTAAAACTGATAACCAACAGATATACCGTATTCAATACCATCATTATATTGTGAGCCCCAGCTATCATAATGGGTGATATATAACTTTGAAAATATTGAATCCGTGAGGCTTGTTTGTAATGTTGTAATTATCTGATGGCCATAGCTGTCATATGAAAATAATGCTTGATGCGCTGCATCCCTATCAATTTGTGCTTCATAATTCAAACTTAAACTATGTTTTAACCCTAGCAACTCAAATGGGTACTTTGCATTTAAAACCACGGCATAACCTGACAGATCATTAAACTTCTCTGATGTGGGAGAAAAGCTACCAATGGTATAATTTAAACCGACACCATAGTTTAGTGATAAATTTTGAATTTTTGCATTATGGGTAATACCTAAGTAAAGATTATCTTCAACTAGCGTTTCACTCGCAGAGATAAAGTTCTGAGTCCAGAAGTTGAACTGCGACTCTCCCAGCTTATTTTCAAGTATCAATAATGACTTAATGGTAGTTTTACCATCAAGGTTCTTCTGATTTTCCGCGATTTCAGCAGGGTTTTCGAGCTTAAGATTAGCAAAGTAAGTACCCCAATCAGCAATTCCTAAATGATTCAACTTTACAAAAGGTTGATTAAAAACACCTGGGTTATCATTTTTTGCGTCACTGGTATAAAACTTATAACCTAAATCCACGCTCGTTTTATTCACATCAGAATATACTGAACCACTAAAAATAATTGCACTGACTAAAATGGATGCCACACTTTTTTTACACATAGAGTCCCTCTCAACCATGTATTCTAGGAAGTATTTTAAAATACTTATCGACCAGTAAACTTTATATAATAAAGTTACTACGAATAGCATGATGACTATGTGATCTAAGCCCAACGGCGCTTTTGCATTTTAAAAGTGTGTGGTTTAATGCAGTAAATCTATAGTTCCCATTCTTTAGTTATTAGATATTACCAGCCTAGCAGTAAATAAATTATTTGCAGATGAGCTAGTAAAAATCCAACCCAGTTGATTCGCGAGACGTTTCACCAGTAAAAGCCCTAAACCAAATCCATGGCGGCCCTTACTATTGTAGGAATTGGTTATTGCTATACAACAAGCATCTTGAGTAATACTAATATCCATCCCACCATGCTCAATACTATTCCTTAATAAATTGCTTAATATGATTTTTAGCGGATGAAGCTGGACGGGCAAGCAAGTATCGTCACACAATAATTGAATTTTTTGCTCATAACCATGTACCCGTTGCTGCTCCTCGATAATACTGGCAAGTAAAGGCGATAATGCTACGTTTTCCTTTTCTAGGTTTGAACACTCTTTATTAGTTAACCATAGTAGGGTTTCAATGAGTGACTTCATTTGATTGGTCGCTTGGGAAGCATACAGAGTTGCCCCCGTAAGCTCACCTTGTTGTAATGCGAGGATTTCGAATGAAGATTGGCATATGGCGACTGGCGTACGTAACTCATGACTAGCAAAACGTAAAAAATTGAGTTCTCGCTGCTGAGCCTCCTGAAGTTGTAAAATCGAGTTATCTAAAGCATCAACAATAGCTTTTAATTCAGCATATTCTTGTTCTGGTAAACTCAGTTTTCCTCCTCCTTCCCAATCATGTTGTTTAATCGCATGACTAATTTGATGAACAGGCGTAATCACTTTACTTTGCATATAAAACGCTAAACTTGCACTGGCACAAAAGGTTATCAAGACAAGCAGCAAGATCGCCGTCATATTTTTAGGGGCAAATTGCAAATCATGGGTAACACTAAACTGCAGCCAAACATATAGCGGCTGGCCAGTTTGAGTGTAGTACACACTTAACGCGTTAACAATGGGACCTTCTGCATGCTCATAGTGAATTGTGCTCGCATCAGTTAAGACTTCATTGTTACTTAACTCACGAATTTGCAGCGGAATATCTCGCCAATGAGGATAGACTGTTAAGTTATCGGTTTTTAGAAGTGGTTGATGAAGTAATGATTGCTGAGTTGGCTCCGCCAGCTTCAGTAATGCTTCGGCCGCTTGCCCTGCATTGTGCATTGTGACTTCATGCATAGAAATCATACCTGCACACATCATGCAAAGCGGGATAAAACTATTTACACCTAAGGTTATTAATAGAAAAATAACTCCCCACACTTGATAACTACGCTTGAGGCTAAGTTTAGGCGCTTGCATTGATATCATCTCTAAGGCTTAAACCGACGCCACGAATCGTATGTAATATTTGCCGTTCAAAGGGGCGATCGATCACTCGGCGCAAAAGATGAATATGGCTGCGCAAGCTATCACTATCAGGTGTACTGTCGGGCCAAAGCATTCGCTCAATCTCTTCTCTACTCACCGTTTCTGGACTACGCCTAGCTAATAAAGCCAAGATCTGCCATCCGGTTTTAGACAAAGCCAGCAGTTGCCCTTGCCGATACACCATGTGGTTTGCAAAATCGATTTCTAGGTCGCCAATAGTCAACCTTTGGGGTGCGGGACGACGCTGAGCAACCACCTTCAATCGCGCGACCAGTTCCTCCATTGCAAAGGGTTTTACTAAATAATCGTCCGCGCCCACAGCAAACCCACTCAAGCGATCATTCAGACTACTTCGTGCAGTTAACATGATTACTGGTGAGGTAATGCACTGTGCTTTCCAGCGTTCACACGCTTCAATCCCATCACCATCCGGCAAATTTAGATCGAGAATAATAGCGTCGAACTGCTGCTGACTAATGAGCATATCCGCTTGTGCCAAGTTGAAAGCGTAATCACACTCTATACCACTCAATTCAAGATATTGAATGATGTTGTTAGAAAGAAGTCGATTATCTTCAACCAGTAATATCAACATTTTTAAATCAACTCATATTGATGGGCTAAATGGATTAAATTTGCTCTATTTGTAGCCCCAAACTTCTTACGCATAGATTCCATATGATATTCAACTCCTCTGACACTTATCGGGAGCTGAGTTGAAATTTCGTCGTTTTGAAGACCGTTTGCGACCATAAGTAGGATATCTCTCGCATTATCTTTAAGCAGAGAGCTTTGTAGAAATGGATTGAACAATTGTTTATTACATTCAAAAAGCTTGTTTTGAGCTTCCTTTAAAGTGTCTGCCAATCCCTCTAATACCACCTCCGAAGCACTAAGATGGCTAAGTAGTATAAACCGGCCTGCCCAATGACGATTAGAGTGGCATGAGATGGGCCAGCTCAAAACACTTTGAATATTATGCTTACTAAACAGTAAGCTGGTCTTATCATTTTTTTCACTCGTGAATCTATACATATAAGATTTTGAAGTATCCAATGAAAAACCAAAATTGAAATCATGGGAGGCTATCTGATTTAAATAAAAATGCTGTAATTCAGCTATGACATGGGAAGAAGCTATGCTGGCGATAGGTTTTCTTAGTGCCGTAGGAGAGAACAGATTGGTATCTTTTGGAAAGTGATAATTTTCATACGCACAATGTGGAACTCCTTGAAACCAGAAACCACAAAAACCATGTAGCTTTAAAGAGTAGTTTATCGCCTGAATAACGTCCTTCAGCGTTGATGCCGTATCTGCATTTGATCGCGCCAGTTTAGCGTCCATAAATACCCTCCAAACGAAATAATATAGGAAGGTATCTCAATACAAAAAATAAACAAAACCCATTGATACAGATACTTACATCTTGTCGCAAAATTAAAACTTATTCATGTTTACGCAGTATTTTTGACATAATTTTGACATACACAAAGATATAATGGAGCAATGCTTTTAACCTTTTTAAATATCATCCAACAAGCCTGGCGCCTCAGCCCTTGCCAAACACCATACTTGAACATGCACATAACGCGCTTCGAATAAGCGAGCAATTTCAGAGACTGTAGTGCCAGTGGTGACCACATCATCCACCAATGCAATACGCTGGAACGCAAAATCATCCGCTAACATAAAGGCATCATGTAAGTTGCGTCGTCGCTGCGCCCCCGAAAGCCCCGCCTGCGGTCGAGTGTCTTGTTGACGCGTTAACCCTTCGCTCACTAATGGCAGTTGCAAGAGCTGCGATAAGTCATGGGCAATTAACCACGCCTGATTAAATCCCCGTTGTTGCAAACGTTTTGGATGCAATGGAACTGGCACTATCGCTTGAGGCAGCGAGATTAATCCTTGCTGTTCTAATACCTTAAGTCGTGCCACTAAGGCGCGACACAGCACGGGCAAAGCGGCAAGTTGACCTTGATATTTAATCGCACCAACCCAAGCACCCAAACCTTGATGATAACTACAAGGCGCAATGACTTTACGTGGCTGACGCTTTTGGCATTCACCGCAATAATCGACTTCTATTTGCATCGACTTACCGCAACCTAAGCAAATAGGCCCATGATATAAGCCAGATTGAAGACAAACGGCGCAAATGCCAGTCTCGGGAAGTGATATGGATTGGTGGCACAGCAGGCAACGGTTAGGTAAACTGCCCGCCAACCACCTTGTACCGAGTTGATAGCCTAAACGCATTACCCGCAAAGCAGATTGCGACCAAATCCTTTTGACAAAGTACGGCATACATTCACCTAATCCATTTTTGAGGCACTCAAGTGAGCCAAGTGACATCCACAAACCAAGCAAATTTGCATATTGAAATCAGCGGCCAAGGGCCAGATCTGGTGATGCTTCACGGTTGGGGAGTGAATAGCGCTGTGTTTACGCCATTACATGAGTCACTGTCTCAGTATAGGGTACACTATGTAGACTTGCCGGGCTTTGGCCATAGCCAAATGGTTGAAGGTGGCCTATCAACCTGGGTAGATACCTTGGTCGCTGCATTGCCTGAACACGCTATTTGGGCCGGCTGGTCACTCGGTGGGCTCGTTGCGACTCAGGCAGCGTTAAGTTATCCACAAAAAATCAAAGGCTTGATTACTATTGCCTCATCCCCTTGCTTTATGGCAAGGGAGGACGAAGCATGGCCGGGCATTCCGCCACAAGTCCTCAATCAATTTAGAGAACAACTCGGCCAAAATTTACCTAAAACTATAGAGAGATTTCTGGCGATTCAAGCCATGGGTAGCGAAACCGCCAAAGAAGACATCAAACAACTGCGCGATCTTGTCCTCGCACGCCCTTTACCCAATGCCAGAGCCTTAACTCAAGGCCTAAATATGCTGACCGACGTCGACTTAAGGCAGCAACTGATAGAGTTGCAACAACCTTGGCTAAGGATCTGGGGCCGACTCGACGGGCTAGTACCCAAACGCGTACCACCTAAAATGCCCATCACAGCTCAAAGTGAGGATGTGATGCTCGCCAAAGCCTCTCACGCGCCCTTTATTTCCCATCAGCAGGAGTTTTTGCAGGTATTTATGCCTTGGTTAACGTTACAGACACGTTAACGCTTTATCTTTGAGCGATTAATGACTAGTATTTAACCATTAATGTGCCAAGGAATTTCCCATGTTAGTTGTCAGTAACTACCCCCAAGTCCCGCTAGCGACCAGTAATGTCGCGACGGACTCGGCTCGGGTCGACAACCAACTGAAACCTGTGGTCATCCCACCACAAGCTGCAACTAAAGGTCACGAAGAACGCGCCTTTAATCCACAGAATGAACGCACTGCGGATCAAGCTCAACAACAGGCGAAAACGCTCGAGCATAATCAGCAACAAGTTCAAGAAAAACAGCAGCAACAGCAATCCTCACAGCAACAGAACCAACAACAGCAAGAGAAAAAAGCGCCCCTTGTAGTGGCCGAGCGTGTTTTACCTAAAACGCTAAAAATTGCTGCAAGAGGCCAAGCGGCGCTGCAACGTAAGGATATACGCTTAAAGGTCAGTCAAGGTGCGGCAAATTATGCCAGCAGTAACGCCAAAGCGAATACCAGCAGTACGGCAAGGCAATCGCTTCAAGGCGAATCGAGTCAATTTTATCAACAACTTGGGCAACGCATTAGTCAGTTCTATCAACAACAGACTCAGCCAGAGCAAGAATCTATTATGTCGACGTGGATTTAACCTATTCCAATCGTATGAATCCGTTTGCGCACAAAATTAACCTGAATGATAAACAAAAATGCCGCTAAAAATAGCGGCATTTTCCATTCTGTTTAACGCTTATTTAGGCAAACGATACAGCTCTTGCTGGTAGGCCAAACTGCCCCACAATGCCCAACTTAAGGCTTTCTTCTCTAGCGCTGCAGCGGCTGGCGCATAAGGCGTTAACTGCTCAGTTTTTTCATTGTATTCGAAACCTTGAGCCGCTTTTTCTGGCTGCAGGATCACTACATCTTTACCTTCCATCAGGGCAAAGTTTTTATCGTATTGCATTAACGCGCGTCCAGGCCAATCATCGCTGACTTGGGTCAAATCTCGGCCCAGCATAGGATAAGAGTCTGAAATACCAATCAATGATAACAGTGTTGGCGGTAAATCAATCTGGCTCACAATACGATGATCGCGTTTTGGTGCAACATTATCCCCAAGAATTAATCCCGGAATACGAAAACGTGACACTGGCACCAGATCCGCGCCACCCACTCGACTGTCATGGTCGGCAACCACGATAAAAATCGTGTCTTTCCAATAGTCTGCGTTTTTCGCCAATTTGAAAAACTCACCAACCGCATAGTCGGCATATTTCGCCGCATTATTGCGAGTTTGCTTAGGTTGTTCATAAAGTTCGATACGATCATCTGGGAATTCAAATGGATCATGGTTACTCGAACTAAACACCAAACTAAAGAAAGGCTTACCTTCACTATGCAGACGCTCAAACTCACTGTTGGCCTTGCGCATTAAATCTTCGTCTGACGCGCCCCACGAACCCACGAAGGCCGGAGATTTGTAATCTTTCTGATCTATAATGTCACTAAAGCCGTTGCCCAAGAAGAAGCTACGCATATTGTCGAAATGGCTCTCACCACCATAAATAAACTGCGTGGTATATCCATGATTTTTAAGTAATTCAGCAATACTGAAAAAGCCAACTTGGCTCTTACCTAGCTTCACCACAGCGCGAGCTGGCGTTGGCGTAAAACCTGTTGTCACGGCTTCGATTCCGCGTACAGATCGTGTACCAGTAGCGTACAAGTTATCGAAATACCAACCTTCTTTAGACAAGGCATCGATATTCGGTGTCAGGGGTAACCCACCTAAACTGCCGACAAAACGGGCGCCTAAGCTCTCTTGCAGTAGGATCACTAAGTTCTTTGGCTTACCAGTATAACTGGCTTGGTTAAAGCTCAGTGATGGGATATCCGTTGAAGTAAAGGCACTTTCAGGGCGACCACTTTCCTGCCTAATCGTTGCAATAACCTCCGCGTTATCTAGCTTGCCATACACTTTAGAAGCATCTTCTTCACTATCCATCTGCTTGATGGCAAACACCAAGGAATAAGCAGAGTTAATCACTAAAGAGTTCACCAATGGATCGTCAGCAAAGGCCACCAGAGCGGGGTTAAGCGGACGATGACCCAAGGTTGAACGGGCACCTAATATCGTAATTGCGATAACGATTAACGCTAATACTGGACGCCAATACCAGCGTGGAAAGCGCAGGTTTTTCGTCAGTTTACCGCTGAGAACCCAACCGCCCCAGAGTGTACCTATGGTTAATAATATTGAGAAAATAAGCTCAAGCTTACGACCCGCCCACAGCATAGAAAGCACTTCTTTCGGGTAGATCAGATATTCCACATACAAACGATTCGGACGAAAACCGTATTCTTCAATAAAAGCGGGGGTCGATGCTTCTAAAAACAGCATTATCCACAGACCGACGGTTAACCACACCCGTAAAATCGGCTGCCACAGACGGCCAATAAAATGATCACCTGAAAATAATGCGGTTCCTAAGGCAGCAATACCCCATAACCAGCACAGGGTAGCGATATCGACGCGTAAACCTTGAATTAAGAGATGCGACCAACCATCCACAGCGGCCACGCGATCGGCTTGCCACAGCCCTAAAGCGATACGGCTCGCGGTGGCAATGAAAAGCACTAATAACGAAAAGATAAAGATGGCGCGAAAAGGCCCATGGGCATTGTTTCGCCCGCGAGGTGATAAACCAGATTGCATGTGTTACCCCAAAACGTGTAAAAAGAGCCACTCTGCTTTGGAGTGTCAATTTGAAAAATCGGTGAATAAGCTGTGCTATGACAACCGATTTTGCTTAACGTTGCATTAAATGCCGACTTTATATTCCCTAAGACGACATTTATGCAACAATTTTGTGAGTAACAGGTTAAAAAGTCGACTCGGACATGACGTATGTCCGAGTATTAACATTACAGCGTCTACTTTTTCAGCTTAGCGAAGGCATCAGCAAAGGCATTGCCCATGGCCGCGTTTGCTGGCGCTTTAGGTGCTTGCTTTTGCGCAGGACGCGCAGCCGGTTTCGCTGACTGCGGTGTTTTACCATGATTAGTTCTGGCAGGATTGTGCGGTCTTTGCTGCGGCTTGCTTTGGTCGATAGCTTCATCCAAACGCATGCTCAAACCGATGCGGCGGCGCTCAACGTCAACTTCCATTACTTTGACTTTCACCACATCTCCCGCTTTCACCACAGTGTGCGGGTCGCTGATGAACTTGTCGGTTAGAGAAGAGATATGCACGAGCCCATCTTGATGTACGCCAATATCGACGAAGGCACCAAAATTAGTCACGTTGGTCACTACGCCTTCGAGTACCATTTCAGGTTTCAGATGTTTAAGTTCTTCAACACCATCTTTAAACTTGGCGGTTTTGAACTCACCGCGGGGATCGCGTCCAGGCTTATCCAGTTCGGCTAAAATATCTGTGACCGTCGGCAAACCAAATTCCGCCGTAATAAACTCTTCTGCCTTGATGCTGCGCAGCAAATCAGAGTTACCCATCAGGCTCGCCAACTCTACTTGCTTAGTCTTAGCGATAGTTTCCACTAGCGAATAAGCCTCAGGATGCACAGACGAGGCATCGAGTGGATTGTCCCCTTCTCGAATACGCAAAAAGCCCGCTGCTTGCTCGTAGGCTTTAGGCCCTAAACGCGGTACTTTCAGCAGCTCTTTACGATTCTTAAACTGACCATTGGCATCGCGATAATCGACCACGTTTTTCGCTAACGTCTTATTTAAACCTGCCACTTGTGACAATAACGGCACTGAGGCCATGTTGAGATCTACACCCACGCCGTTTACACAGTCTTCCACCACGGCTTCCAACGAACCCGATAATTGGCTTTGACTCACGTCGTGTTGGTATTGACCGACACCGATAGACTTAGGCTCAATCTTCACTAATTCGGCTAATGGATCTTGCAAGCGACGGGCGATAGACACTGCACCACGAATCGACACATCAAGATCAGGAAACTCCAACGCCGCCAATTCCGATGCAGAATACACAGACGCACCCGCCTCACTGACCATCACTTTGGTCAAATGTGGATGGGTATCTTTCACTTCGGCAATCAGCTCAGCAGCCAGTTTGTCAGTTTCCCTTGATGCAGTGCCGTTACCAATCGCAATCAGCTCAACCTTATGCATTTTGACTAAGTTAGCCAAAGTACGGATCGACTTTTCCCACAGATTTTGCGGTGCGTGTGGGAAAATAGTCGCATGGCACAACAACTTACCTGTGTTATCGACCACAGCGACTTTAACACCGGTACGTAAACCAGGATCGAGTCCCATGGTGGCTTTCGCGCCCGCAGGAGCGGCCATCAATAAATCACCTAGATTACGGGCGAAAACTTTAATCGCTTCGGCTTCAGCGCGTTCGCGCATTTGCGAAATAAACTCAGTTTCCATCTGCAGGGCAATCTTAATACGCCATGTCGCCGTCACCACAGTTTTCAACCATTGATCAACGCTGCTATCACCTAATTTCAGCCCTAAATGATCACAGATAATCACTTCGCAGTAACTACCTTGGCCCGCTTCAGCGGCTGGATCGGCATTCATAGATAAGGTTAAGAAACCTTCATTACGCCCACGCAGCATAGCCAGTGCACGGTGTGATGGGATCTTAGCTAACTGTTCTGTATGCTCAAAATAATCGCGGAACTTCGCGCCGTCTTTCTCTTTGCCAGCAATTAAACGGCTTTCTAACACACTGTTTTGGCTTAAATGCTCACGCACTTTACGCAGTAATTCAGCGTCTTCGGCGTAACGCTCCATCAGGATATAACGCGCGCCCTCGAGCACAGCTTTAACATCGGCAAAACCCGCTTCGCTATTGATATAGCCTGCCGCTGTAGTCTCGACATCTACGCTACGATCAGCCAGTAATGCATCGGCTAATGGCTCAAGCCCAGCCTCGATAGCGATTTGGCCCTTAGTACGACGCTTAGGTTTGAAGGGCAGGTATAAATCTTCGAGGCGTGTCTTACTGTCTGCCTCGTCAATCGCCCATTGTAATTCTGGCGTTAACTTACCCTGAGCTTGGATGCTAGACAGGATCACTTGGCGTCTGTCGTTCAGCTCACGCAGGTAACCTAAACGTGTGTACAAGGTACGCAGTTGTGTATCGTCTAAACCGCCTGTGGCTTCTTTACGGTAACGGGCAACGAAGGGAACTGTCGCGCCATCGTCGAGCAGAGTGATGGTTGCGGCAACTTGTTGCTCACGAACATTCAGTTCTTGAGCGATAATCAGAGCGATGTTATGTGCATTAGTTTGCATAAATAAAGTGTCGTGCCTAACTGTAAAGTAAATCGTTATTGCGCCAAAGATACCACAGGCGCCCCGTATGTTTCATGCTAAAGCCTAGGTCAAATCAGAGAGTTTGATCTTTCCCGCAATCCAGTGACTACCGCCGCTATTTTAAGAGCGGCAAGTCTGTGGTTAATTCGCCTCGCTGGCGAGAGTAGTTTCAAAAGGGGTATAACGGATCTGATTGATATACCACTCTTTTGGACCCGATGGCGTTTGCACTAGCACCTCATCATCCACTTGCTTGCCGATTAAGGCACGCGCCATGGGCGAGTCGATGGTGATATAGCCTAATTTTGTATCGAGCTCATCTTTACCGACGATCCGATAACGCACTCGATCACCTGCTTCATTTTCAAGCTCAAACCAAGCGCCAAAGAATATTTTGCCTTCCTGCTGCGGCGAGTAATCGACGATTTTTAATTCTTCTAACCGCTTAACTAAGTATCTGACTCGGCCATCAATTTGTCTTAACAAACGCTTGTTGTAGGTGTAGTCCGCGTTCTCACTACGGTCGCCCTGCGCCGCCGCTTCTTGGACTTTAAGGGTGATTTGCGGCCGATATTCCTTCCACAAATACTTCAATTCTTTATCTAAAGTTTGCCAACCCTGTCGGGTGATCAAATGCGCTTTCATACTCATTACTCAATCGTTGGATTAAACGACCACAATTGATGCGGGATAATATATTAGACTGATGATACTCAGACTGGACGCTAAAGTTAACTCACTAAATCATCTCTGTGCATAATGGCTTTTAAATCACCTCTTTTACTGATGCCAATTTAGTTACAATTTCAGCTATAGCGTGAATAAACGCGAGTATTCCCATGCAATTTCATTTGCTTAGTATTAACATTGGGCAATCAATGTCAGCATTTATCGCATTCAAGTTACTAAGGTGAGCTAGTCGCCTTGGTTGAATGCGGCTATATTAGGCAGATTCGTTTTCAATTTCAGCCAGTTGGTTAATCTTAACTGTTTCTCGTCAGTAGAATAAGCACCAATCTGAGCAATTAAAGGACATCCCATGGGACAAGAAACCTCGAAAATCCTCGTCGTCGATGATGATATGCGCCTGCGAGCGTTACTCGAGCGTTACCTGATGGAGCAAGGTTATCAGGTGCGCAGCGCGGCCAATGCCGAGCAGATGGACCGCCTATTAGAACGTGAAAACTTCCATTTACTCGTGCTCGACTTGATGTTGCCCGGTGAAGATGGCCTGTCTATCTGTCGTAGGCTGCGCCAGCAAGGTAACCCCATTCCGATCGTGATGCTGACGGCCAAGGGCGATGAAGTCGACCGCATTATTGGTTTAGAGTTGGGCGCTGACGATTATCTGCCAAAACCTTTCAATCCACGGGAATTACTTGCGCGGATCAAAGCCGTGATGCGTCGCCAAACCCAAGATGTGCCCGGTGCGCCCGCTCAGCAGGAAGCACAGATTAGCTTCGGTGAGTTCTCGCTGGATTTAGCGACCCGTGAGATGTACCACGGCGACGAATCGATTGCGCTCACTAGCGGTGAGTTTGCCGTACTTAAAGTGCTCGTCACCCATCCACGCGAACCCTTGTCTCGGGATAAGTTGATGAACCTCGCCCGTGGCCGCGATTATTCGGCGCTAGAACGCTCCATCGACGTGCAAGTGTCACGTCTGCGCCGCTTAATCGAAAAAGATCCCGCGAATCCTCGCTACATTCAAACGGTTTGGGGTTTAGGTTATGTGTTTGTACCCGATGGTGCCGCGCGTCGATGAGCCGCGCCGCCATCTTAATCTACTGCGGTTATTGAGCCCACGATGAAACCTAAGTTTTGGTGGCGGTTTGTTCCTCGCAGCGCATTTAGTCAAACCGTGATGCTGATTGGTTGCCTATTACTGATCAATCAGCTGGTGTCTTACGTCACGGTCGCCGTCTATGTACTTAAGCCAAGTTACCAACAAATCAATCAGTTAATCGCTCGCCAAGTCAAATTACTGTTTGTCGACGGCATAGATATTGGCCGCGAACACTTAACCATAGTCGATGCCCTTAATGCCAAAGTCCACGACGATGGCATGAAAATCTACAATCAACAGCAAGCGCATGAAGCGGGTATTGAGCAAGCCACTTACTATGGTTTCTGGTCATCGCAGATGTCGGAATATCTTGGCGGCGATGCTGAAGTCCGCGTCACCCATGGCAGCGTATTACAGATTTGGATCCGTCCACCACAGGCGCCCTCTATTTGGATAAAAGTGCCACTTATCGGCCAAAATGTTTCAGATCTTTCGCCACTCACCCTTTATTTAATGGTGATTGGCGCACTCAGTGTCGCTGGGGGATGGTGGTTTGCTCGCCAGCAAAACCGCCCACTTAGGCGACTACAAAAAGCCGCGATTTCAGTCTCCCGCGGTGAATTTCCCGACCCCTTGCCGCTAAAAGGTTCGAGTGAAATTGTCGAAGTTACCAATGCTTTCAACCAGATGGCACACAGCATGAAGCAACTGGAGCAGGACAGAGCGCTATTGATGGCGGGGATCTCCCACGATTTGCGCACGCCGCTCACCCGTATTCGCCTCGCCTCTGAGATGATGGTTGAGGAAGATCAATATCTTAAAGATGGCATAGTCAATGATATCGAAGATATGGACGCCATCATCAGCCAATTTATTGCTTACATTCGCCAAGATCAGGAAACCAGCCGTGAGCTAGGCCAAATCAATAAACTCATTCAAGATATCGCTCAAGCAGAAGCCAATCGCGCTGGTGAAATTGAAGTGGTGTTAACTGACTGCCCCGAAGCCCAATTCCAAGCGATTGCCATCAAGCGGGTACTGAGTAACTTAGTCGAAAATGCCTTTCGCTATGGTTCTGGCTGGATCCGCATTAGCTCACAGTTCGATGGCAAGCGTATCGGTTTTAGCGTTGAAGATAACGGCCCAGGGATCGATGAGTCACAAATTACCAAACTATTTCAACCTTTTACCCAAGGTGATATCGCCCGTGGTAGTGTTGGTTCGGGCCTAGGCCTCGCCATCATCAAACGGATTATCGATAGACACCAAGGGCAAATTACACTCTCCAACCGCGCCGAAGGCGGTTTAAAAGCCCAAGTGTGGCTGCCGCTGGAATAACGCGAGATCACATATTTGCAAATCAAATGACAACGCTGCATCCAAGTGAGCACTTGTCATATTAATGTCACCTTAAATTCATAAACTCAGCACAGTTACTGGCTCTGACCATTATGAAGATTGCAAAATGAAAATTTCAACGCTGTCGCTTTCTGCTTCTGCCCTGTTGTTATTGCTCGCGGGATTGCTAGCAGCCGTAGTGCTGTGGAGCAGTGATCAGCGGCAACAAATTGAGCAACAAACACTTACATTACAAGCTATTCAGCAGGATTTTCTCGTCGGTGTACGCCGCGATCTCGATGGCTATTTAGCCAGTGGCAACGCTAGCCAACTTGAACAAGCGAAAACCAAACTCAGCGCCATTAAAAACCAGCTCACGCAGCCTAACCTCGCAGCCATGGGCGCTACCGACAATGACTTGCAAGCCAGCCTAAGTAGCTTCATTCAAGATTTAGATACCAAGTACCGCGCCGCGGGTAAACTCGCTGGCAACCCTAGGCAACTGCTCGCCCACGCCGAATCTGAAATGCTCGACTATAACCGTCGTCTGGGCAGTTATGCCGATAAAGGCTTAGCCACAAATGCAGTGGTCGCCGAACAATATCTGCAATTGAGCCGCGATTTACCTTCTATCGTCTACCAACTTTCCCAGCTGACCGATGGTTATCTGATCGGTAAAAATCAGCAGCTCAAGGGCATTTTAGACAGCACCAGCAAAGAGCTAAATACGTGGCACGACACCCTCAGTGCACTGCCGTTAATCGGCGTATATGAACAGCAAGAAGCCGATGAATTTGCACTCGGCGCCAGCGAACCGGAACAAATTGAAATCGGCGAGAGTGACCGCAGTGAACTGCTCAGTCTCGCCAATCGATACAACAAAGAAGTCGCCAATACCCACCAATTACTGCAAACAAACCAAGAGATGCAAGATCAACTCATTCAAGCGATTAGCAATGTGGAACAACAGCTTATTGGTTTAGGTGAGGCTCAGGCAGCAAAGAACCAGCAACTGAAATATGAGTTACAGCTAATCCTCTACACTATGGTTTCCATCATGGCCTTGTTTGCGATTGGTTATTTAATCCTGCAGCAAAATCGTGTCGTCAAACCGCTAAAACGTCTCAACCAAGCTTTTATGAAATTAAGCGAATCGAACAGCCGCGAGCGTTTAGATATTAATCGTCGCTGCGAGACGGGCCAAATCGCAGGTCATTTCAACCAGTTACTGCACAGGTTTGAACAGGAAGACGAGGCACAGCGCCAGCAAATCACTAAGGTTTCTCAATCATTAAGCCAACTGGTGGCACGCATTACTCAGCTATCACAACACACAGAGCACACCCAAACGATTGTGGCCGATACGCAAACACAGACCGAGCATATCCGCAGCCTCGCCAATGAGGTGAGCCACACTTCGGCACTTGTGGAAGACAGCGCCGCCGAAACCATGCGCCAAATGCAGTCGAGTCAAGCACAAGCCGAGGCGGTATTGAGCGCGACCGAGCAAACACAAACCGCGGTAGGTCTGTGCCATTCGTCCCTTGAAAGCCTAAATAACTCAGTGACGGATGTATCGAAAATCATTGATGTGATTGGCAATATTGCCGAACAAACTAACTTACTCGCCCTTAATGCTGCCATCGAAGCTGCGCGGGCTGGCGAGCAAGGTCGCGGCTTTGCCGTGGTGGCCGATGAAGTGCGTAATTTAAGCCAACGCACCCAAGTGTCTTTGAATGAGATCGTGAAAATTCTGCAACAACTGACCCAATCAAATCATGCCCTCAGTGAGAGTGTCGATGGCATAGCACAGGCCACCAGCAGCCAGAAACTGCGTGCTCAGAGTCTGTGGCAAGTGGCGCAAACAGTGCAAAACCAAGCAAGTGAAATGGCTAATACCGCCAAACAAGGCTCGCTCAATGCCAAAGAGCAAGTCGATTATCTCGATGAATTTGTTCGCACTATGGATAGTTTAAAAGAACAAGCGCAAACCAGTTCACTGCAGAGTGAGGTCATCGCCCAAGAAGTACAGCAGAGTGTAGAAGATATTGAAACCAGCTTGGGGATTGGGTAAAGCCAAATAAACCGTGCGGCCTAAAACCGCACGTTTATTCACTTAATTTCTCTATTTGTGTTTAATCGTCGCTTCGACAATTGTGGATATTAGAGCCATCGAACTGACATTCGACATCAACCCATTTGCCTTCAAATGGCGTTAATGAAGCATCAGTCGCTTGATAGCCCCACAAGGTCTTTTGCATCACTAAACCCGACAAATCAAGCTCATTGCTTCGCACTTCAAGATCAACTTCTTTCACTAACCACTGGTTGTCTGCGAGTTCAACACCTTCTATTTGAATCCATTTTTGGTCAAGTGTCGCTAAGGTTAAACCGTCATCGAATTGAGTTCTGGCATCAATATCAAATGTAAATCCATTAATTTGTAGCTGATTATTGGTAGTCAGTGTCGCCAGACCTTCTAGCTCGAACTTTTTACCTAAGGTTGGAGGTATTCCACCATTATCATGTGATGTTTCAAATTCAACTTCTCTGGCCCATAAACCCTGCGGCATAGATTGAATATCTACATCGACTAACTTGCCTTCAACCAAGTTAGCTTGCTTGCCATCTTCAAATTGAGTATTTGTAGTGACATAGAGTCGAGTACGGGCATTAAGCTCAAACTGCGTTTTATCTTGGTTGACCCAAGTAATAGTCCCTTCTAGCTCCATATCGTTAAAAGACGCCGTATCTTCCACCTCGACTTCAGAGGCCAAAAATGAAGCACCACTTTGCTGGCCTTCCACTTCGACCCATGAGCCTTCCTGTAAGCTGCCTTCTAAACGTGCGTTGGCATAATTAATCACTGCCGAACCGATATTGAATTGTTGCGTGGCCTTGTTTAATCCAGAGACACGTCCCTCGATTTCAGCAAACGCAAAATTGGGGATAAGGTTTATAGAATTAACCTGCCATTCTCCCATTACCGTTGGATAACCATTTACCGCCACCCAATCGCCTACTTTATACAGGGTCGCGTCCGCTGGTTTAACGACTAAATTAATCCCATTAACGGCAATAGTATTTTGATTAACGGAACTGATTTCACCCACAAGGCTTGGATCTAATATGACATTTTTAGCCTGTTGGCCTTCATTATCAATTTTGACCCTCATCCCCATTTGAATGGCATTAACCTCTAACGGCTGTTGACCATAGTGAATCTTAGCATTAGCGATATTGACGTTATATCCATTGACCGTAATCGAATTATTGTCAGAAGCAATATTTGTTACTGTACCGTTAATTTTTGCGGGTAACGTAGGTTGTGGAACGATAGGATCGGGTTTAGAGGTATCTGTTGATGAATCATTACCACCGCAACCTGCCAGCAAAATGGCCGTAATACAAACTAAGAGTTTATTCATTTTCTTCCCTATTTTGTCTTGTTAAATCAGTGCTGGGCATCTTAGTATGAAGATCGTCAAGCAAATGTGAAGAAATGAATTAACCGATGAAAGTATTAATTGTTGATGATAATCATGATGTTATTGAAACAATCATGGATTATTTAACCCTAGAGGGGATTATTGCCGACTGTGCATATCACGGGGAAAGTGCAATCAATTTAATTCAACAAAACCATTACGATGTCATCATAATGGATATTATGATGCCCAAATTAGACGGTATTAATACGGTCAAAAAACTGCGTGAAGAAATTTATTGTAATACACCGATTATATTTTTAACCGCCAAAGATAGTTTGCAGGATAAAATTGATTCTTTTACATCAGGTGGGGATGATTTTTTAAATAAACCTTTCGCGATGGAAGAATTATGCTTACGACTGCATTCACTGCATAATCGTGGCCCACGTTTAGATGTGGGTACTTTGCGCTTCAGTGATATCAGTTTAAATTTGCAAACCCATCAAGTTACTCGTGCTGGTAAAGAAATTAAGCTCAGTAAAATTCAGCGCACCATTCTTTCACTGTTACTAAAACATGCGCCCGCTATCGTGAGTAAAGAGCAATTGGTAGATACAGTATGGGGAGATGATGCTCCTTCGAGTGATTCACTTCGCAGCCACATATACAGCTTACGCAGTGCACTCGATAAAGGTTTTTCAGACTCAAAATTAGAGACTATCCATGGCCAAGGTTACCGACTTATCCCCTGAGCATTTTCCGAGTTTATATAAAAAAATCCGCCTCACTTTTTTAGTATTAACTAGCTTGATGTTTGCCATTTTTTGGAGCCTCATTTATATCGCCGAAGAACAAATTGAGAAGATTAGCCTCGAGCAAACGCTGGCCACAGAGACTCGCGAATATCTAAAGAATTATCAAAGGTTTGGTGATAAAGCACAGCTCCCCGATATCAATGAATTGAAAACATATTGGAGCAAAGAGTTTGTACCAGCTTGGCTGCAACCTTATCAAAATACCGGATTTTACGAACATCAACTGGGTGACGAAGATAAACACTTTTTAATATCCGCTCATCCTTCTGGGCAAGGGCTGTTGTATGTGGTTTATAAGGATGACGCGGACGATTTCCTTGATAGCTATGAAGATAGAATGCACATTTTGATCTCTATTATGGGGATCGGTTTGCTCCTGTTTATCATGGCGTATGGATTGTATTTTGTACGTCTGCTATCCAGTCCACTTGCTGAGATTGAAAATAAAATCAATCAACTATCACCAAAAAGACCAACATCAACACCGAGTACTTCATACCGTGAAACCCGCCAGATTGAGCAAACCCTATTAAGCAACAAAGCTAAAATTGCCGCCTACTTCACTCGGGAACAAGAATTTAGCCGTTTTGCCTCCCATGAACTACGCACGCCCATTATGGTGATCCAAGGTTCGGTAGAATTGCTCAAAAAAATCCCCAATGCGACAACCGAGGCTCAACAATTAATGGTCAAAAAAGCCATTACACGTATTGATTACGCAGGGCATCAAATGAAAACGCTCACCGAGGCCTTTTTACTTCTCGGAAAAGAAGACATTGAATCCCAGCACTACAGCCAAATTGATTTAGCACCACGCCTTGAACACATTTTAGCTGAATTGGCGCAGCACTTTGCCAAGCAAGAAATCACCTACAGCTTAACGCTTAAAGATTGCTTGAGCATCAAGGCGCCACTGAGCTTTATTGACATAGTGATAGGTAATTTAATTAAAAATGCTTTCAATTACAGTGCCGGAAACATTGAAATTACGATGCAAAGCAACCAATTATGGATACTGAATCCACTAAGCACTCAAAGTACTGATACATCAGGCTATGGCTGCGGATTAATTATTATTGAACGTATTTGCGAGCGAATGGGCTGGGCATTTTCAACCCAAAACGATGGTGCTAGCTATCAGGCTTATGTTCAGTTTATAGATAATGCCCATTAACTGAAGTTAGCTTGGATAAATGACCTCGTTTTAGCAAATTCTGAGTTGCAAACCCAATCTTCACAACCGCTTCACGCTTGTCTTGGCACTATGCTCGCAACACTGTAATAGCCATTGAGGCTGAGTTACATAAAACCATAGAAAGGACAAACAGATGAATAAAATGACTCTTACCGTTTTCGCAATGGCACTTTCATTCACGACTATGACCAGCCAAGCAGGCTTTCAACCTACAACGGGTGAACCTCAAATACAGGGTGGCTTCCAAGGGCCGAGCGCAAGACAAGTGATTCATGATGTGGTGAGCGCGCTCAATGCCAGTGATGACGCCCAAATTGAGTTAACGGGCCATATCATTTCTTCCATTGGACACGATGATTATATTTTCCGTGACGCTACGGGTGATATTAAGGTCGAAATTGATGATGATTTATGGCGCGGCAACACAGTAACACCTGAGACTCAGGTCATTATTCGTGGTGAAGTGGATAAAGATTGGTCTGAAGTGACCATAGATGCAGACAACATTCAAATCGTACAATAAATTGATTTAGTTAAAGCCAGCCAATGAATGGCTGGCTTTGGTCACATCCAAACTTCATGTCTTAAATACGCTTAGATAGCAGCCAAAACAACTTCAGCTTTACTGGCTTCAAAAGCCTTTGGCTCTTCTACATTCAGTAGAGTCACTACACCGTTATCGATGATCATGGCATAACGTTGTGAACGCACGCCACCAAAACCGGCAGTATCCATCTCTAAACCTAAGGCTTTAGTAAAGCTGGCATCGCCATCGGCTAACATCATTAATTCAGAGGCATTTTGTGCTTCGCCCCACGCTTTCATCACAAAGGCATCGTTCACAGCAACACAGGCAATCAAATCCACGCCTTTCGCTTTAAATTGATCGGCTAATACCACATAGCCAGGTAAATGCGCTTCAGAACACGTTGGAGTAAAAGCACCTGGCACTGCAAACAATACGACTTTTTTACCCGCGAACAATTCGGTAACTTGGTGATTCACCATGCCATCTTTAGTCAGTTGACCTAATGTGGCAGCAGGTAATGTTTGACCTTGAGCAATCATGTCTTTCTCCATTTAGTTAAAATAACTCATCCATACTAGCCCTATTTACCGCAGATAAACACCGAGAGAAATAAGGGCGATTAGACTCGAGTTCGATTCAACCGCAGCCCCGCACACAAACTAAGACATAACAAACCTAATACTGAGAAGGCGCCGCCACTTTCCTCAACAACAATAATGTCGGGCTCTCTGTCTCGATCGCTACTCTCCAATGGCAGCGCATACAAACTATCGGTCTCATCGGCGCTAATGGTCGCAACAATATCGCTGTAACCCACTTCATACACATCAATCAACACATCATAGTGATCCGTCGCATAACCCGTGTAGAGCGTGGTCAACACTTCGTAATCGTCCTGTGTCGAATCGCCGTAAATGGTAAATACGTCTGTGGTGTAATAATGCACCCAAGGGCCACCATCACGACTGAGATAAAGCTCGGCAAATAAATCAGCTCTTTCATTAAGATATGCACCATTGACATCAACGTCGAAGGTCACGCTAAACGTTTGATAAAAACCATCGTAGTCAAAGTCTTCAAACAAACGACTGCTGGCATCAAAAATCGAAAAGCTGTGATACACAGGTGCGCGGTAGGGATCTTCACTGGTCGCACTCGAACTCGGAATCCCTTGGCTCGCATGTTTCGCTGTTACTTGCTCACGCGTCATCGGCGAGGCGCCCATAAGTTGCACTCGGTTTGTCGTCTGCGCTTTGGATGATAAGGCTGCTGGCGCCAAGGATTTCACGGCTGCAGCGGCGACTTCAGTGACATTTTTTGCGGGCGCGGCTTGTTGTAACAAAGCTAAAGCTTGTTGTTCCTGCTCAGCAGCTTGCTCGCTATTTTCTGCTTTTTTGGCAATACCAACACTGGCGGCAGTAAATGGCGTTAAGCTTTGCGATGACTCCAGTTCGCGGGGCTGAGCGCTAGCGGCAGGGGACGCTAAAAACAGCGCAGCAATAGCCGTTGCCATAAACAGCTTAATATTAACTGTGGCTGCCATATCTTGCTTATTGAGTGTGTTCATCTTGAATATCCTATGGATAACCCGTTCAAATTGGAGCTATTAAAGTGCAATGAAGGTGAACATAAGCTGAACATCAACGCCCACTGTTCTCAGCCAGAAGATACGTTCAGCCCGAGTTCATCTGGAATGGGTAACACTCACAAAACTTAAACGATACAAGCGCGAGCATAGAGATAGACTCGCCAACAGAACTTCAGTTCTGTCACGAATAACAAAATAACTGTCAGAGTTAATTTTGAAGGAATTGTGCCAACCAATTGGCTGATCTCTATGTGTTTGTTAAGGTGATGAGGTATTCTTAGTCGACTCGATAAGTTATCCATCTCACTCATTAACTTAAGATCGCTGAACATTGCGGGTACCCGATATGAAACTTGGTTTGACCTTGGCCCTAATCACTTGCTTATCAGCCTCCTTTGGTTGCATAGCAGGCAATGATAGACATGATGATCGCAATCAGCCTCGTAACCAAGGTGCGAAGAATGAGCAGCGCCGTCTAGCGGTCAATAGCCCTGATCAAGCGGTGGCAATGGCGCAACGACAATTTCAAGGCAAAGTATTGAGCGTACAATCCAGCGGATCGGGATATCGTATTAAAATCCTCAATAATGATGGCCAAGTATTTTCTGTTTCAGTAGATGCCGCAACGGGCCGAGTCTCGAGGAACTAACGATGCGATTGTTACTAGTTGAAGATGATATAGAACTACAGACTAACTTAAAGCAACATCTCCTCGATGCCCATTACAGTATCGATGTGGCGAGTGATGGTGAAGAAGGCTTATTTCAAGCGCTCGAATACAACTATGATGCAGCAATTATCGATGTCGGTTTACCTAAACTCGATGGTATCGCCTTGATCCGTAGCGTGCGTGAACAAAAACGCGACTTTCCTATCCTGATTTTAACCGCAAGGGACAGTTGGCAAGATAAGGTTGAAGGACTCGATGCCGGTGCCGACGACTATCTGACGAAGCCTTTCCATCCCCAAGAACTCATCGCACGACTAAAAGCCCTGATCCGTCGCTCCGCCGGCAAGGCCAGCCCCCTGATCTACAACGGCCCCTTTAGCCTTAACACCAGCAGCCTAGAAGTACGTAAAGGCGAAGAACTGGTTAATCTCAGTGGTTCTGAATACAAGTTATTCGAATTTTTTATGTTGCATCAAGGCGAAGTCAAATCAAAAACTGTACTCACAGAGCATATTTACGATCAGGATTTTGATTTAGATTCTAACGTCATCGAAGTCTTTATCCGCCGGTTACGCAAAAAACTCGACCCAGATAATCAATACAACTTAATTGAAACTCTGCGCGGCCAAGGTTATCGCCTAAAAGCGTTAACGTCTGGGCAAGCAGCCGATGAGTAAACGCGCCATGGCGTGGCAAGTGCTGAACTCCCTAAAAGCACGCTTAGTTGCCAGCGCGCTATTATTTATCTTAGTGTTATTGCCTTTGATCGGCGTTGCCTTAAACGATGCCTTTACCGAACAAGTTAAAAGCGCAACCAAGAATGAACTCAGTGCCTATGTCTATTCGATTCTCGCGGTGACTGAAGTCGAAAACAAACAAATCTCCATCCCAGAGTTAGTGTTAGAGAATCGTTTTAACCTCATTCAATCAGGGCTGTATGCCATTGCAACCACTGAAGACGCCAGCGGCAAACAAGATATAGTGTGGCATTCGCAATCTTTTATGGGGATTACGCCACCGCCACATTTTACCATCCCAGCCACGGGTCAAAGCGCATTTGAGCAAATCGAGCTCGCCGATCAACTCCATTTGATTTATAGCTTTAGTGTCAGTTTTGCCAGCCAAAATCAAAACGTGCCTGTGACAATCCACATTATTAAAGACGAGCGAGAATTTCAGCAGCAAATTGATCAGTTTAATCAACAGCTTTGGACTTGGCTGCTGATCTTAATGTTAGTCATGTTAGTGTTTCAATTGAGTTGGTTACTGTGGACGTTGCGGCCTTTAGCACGCTTTACCCAAGAGCTACATTCCGTCGAGCAAGGTAAGTCGATGCAGCTAAGTAGCCAGTACCCCACTGAATTACAAGCGGTTGCTCGGCAGCTTAATATTTTGCTCAATACCGAACAAACCCAACGAAAACGCTATCGTAATGCCTTGGCCGACCTAGCCCATAGCCTCAAAACACCACTGGCGGTGATCAAGAGTCAGGCCGACTTAAGCGAATCCTCCAGTGAGCAAGTATCAGTGATCAGCAGGATCATTGGCCACCAGCTAAAACGCGCCCAAACCGCAGCGGCGGCCTCGTGGCATTTAGGTATTCGTGTCGATGAAGTCGCCGCTAAGTTATTACGCACATTAGCTAAAATTTATCGAGAGCCACAAATCAATCTCAGCGGCGAGATGGTAGAACACGCAGTATTCAAGGGGGATAAAGCAGATCTGACTGAAATTCTAGGCAATTTACTCGACAACGCCTGTAAAGCCGCGAAGTCTACGGTGACATTAACGGTCACAGGCGATGCCTATCAACTGCTAATCTGTATCGAAGATGATGGCCCAGGGATCAGTGAAGCCCTGCAAAATCAAATCTTTGAACGTGGTATTCGCGCAGACTCCTACCTTCAAGGTAATGGTATTGGGCTTGCTATCGTGCGCGATTTAGTCGACAGCTATAACGGCAGAATTTCTGTCTCTCGCTCAGAAACCTTAGGTGGTGCCAAATTTAGCATCAGCTTTGCACACTCAGTTTAAGTCTTTATTTTCAATGTGATAGATTTATTACGTCTCTTAAAACTTGGCTATAAATAAATATTTAACCGCAAAACACTTTCAGCTTATGTTCATATTCACACGCCTAATATGCCCATAACATCCTCGAACAGGATTATTGGAGCAAACCATGAACAGACTACATCGATGGAATTGGCTAGTGTTAACGGCGGCATTAGTGGCCTTGCCTTTCACTACCACAGCACAGGCTGCGGGCATATCTGCGAGCCAAGGATCGAGCACAGCGGCAAGCCAAGCCGAACTCGAACAAATGCTGGCGCCTATTGCCCTGTATCCCGATAGCTTATTGACCCACATACTTATTGCCTCAACTTATCCACTCGAAATAGTGCAGGCACAGCGTTGGTTAACCCAGCGCCCCAAATCATCGATCGACCAAATTATGTCGCAAGCCGAAGATCAGGACTGGGACCCGAGCGTCAAAGCCTTGCTGGCCTTCCCGACGCTGCTGCAAAAAATGAGTGAAGATCTCGAATGGACTCAAAGACTCGGTGAAGCCTTCTTAGAAGATGAAGGCCAAGTGATGAACAGCATTCAGTCCCTAAGACAACAGGCTGATAAAGCGAATAGCTTAGCAGACATGGATAACATGGCAATTACACGCGCCAACAATCAGATCATCATAGAACCCGCTAAGCGAGAAATCGTCTACGTCCCCTATTACGATCCACGCGTGGTTTACGGCACATGGCGTTGGGGTGTGGCTTATCCTCCTGTATATTGGGAATTTGGCGGCTATGCTGGCTATCCCTATCGTCCGAGTCATAACCATTTCTACTGGTCACCGGGCATCCATATTTCCTTTAACTACTTCTTCAGTTCGTTCCACTGGCACAACCATAAAGTGGTGGTGATCGACTATCGCCATTCACACCGATATCGCCCACGGGAAAGATACAGTGTTAGCCATGGCGCACAACCTTGGAAACATAAACCCGAACATAGACGCGGTGTGAGTTATCACAATCCAGTGGTAAAACAACGCTATTACCATGATGATAAATATCGCGGCAGAGATTCACACTCAAGCGGCAGTAAACAGCACTTCAATAGCCAATATTCGAAGTCTAAAGAACGCCAAGATACCCATAGTAATCTGGGTAATATGAGTAATCAGGGCAATAAAAGTCGTGATAATAAAGACTATCACAACGTCAGCCGTGAACGTGATAACCGCACGCCGAGTTATCAGAAAACGCAAGCCGAGTTAAAGGAACGTCGATCTGCGACTATGGTACAAACGCCGACTCACAAGGAGCGTAATGACGCGCAATCAAGACCCGTGCAGTCAAAACCAATGCCATCGAAGGAGTCTCAGCAAAGGCAATATCAAACTCGGGAGTCACAACCGCGTAATATCGATCAACAAAGGGCACAGTCACAAAGGCAAGAAAAACCAAGAACTATGACCCCAAGAGTTGAAACGCCACGGCCTGAAACAAGACGTACAGAGCCACAACGGATTGAACAACCAAGACAAGCGGCGCCTAGACAACGCGAAGAAGTGAGAGTGAGACAAAGTGAGCCACGCCAAAATGCGCAAACCGCTCGCTCGGTAGAACATAACCAAGGTCGATCAACTCAAAGCCAAGAACGCCGTCATAGGGAATAACAAGATATAAACTGAAAACGAGTGCCCAGAAGACTCACCCTCTTACTGGGCATTTTTATGGATTATTTATCTGTAACATCACCTCACAAAGGCAACTTCCTCCAGAGTTAATATCCTAAATATATCTCATATTCCAAAATGGACTACAAATAACAATTTTAATAACCAAATTTGTAGATATAGTCAGAGTGCGAGTCAAACTGGCTTCATCCGGTCGTCATTTGGCTCTCTTATAAACTCACATCTTGGAGGATAAAATATGGCAACCTTATTAATTGTGCCAGGGTTTGGTGGTAGCGGCCCTTTACATTGGCAAAGTTGGATTGCACAAAAATATGAATCAGCTATATGGGTCAATGACTTACCACTATTGGAGCCTAAGATTCATATCTGGGCCAATGCCATTTGCCGCGCAATCGATCAAATCGAAGGTGAAATCCTCATCCTCGCCCACAGTTTTGGCTGTTTAGCGACAAGCCTTGCCATCGCTCATCATCCACAGCGGGTAGCAGCAGCTATTTTAGTCGCGCCAGCATCACCAGCACGATTTTCTGAGAATGGACACATTCTGCCTGAACACGATGGCAATCAAACGATCAAACACTTGTTGCCAAAACATCCCTTAGGTGTCGCAGGGCTTGTCATTGCCAGTGAAAACGATCCTTGGATGCCCTTTAATCAAGCTGCAAAACTGGCAAAAAAATTGGGATTCCCAACAATCAACTTAGGGTTAAGTGGCCACATTAATGTCGATTCCGGACATGGACAGTGGCCCCTCATTGATGTGCTTATTGGTAATCTTATCTATCAAATAGAAAGTGCAACTCAGAGCCAGTCTAACGATCTCGTAAACTCAAACACACAAAAGACACACTTATTACATAAAAGAATATCAAATCGCAAAATGTAACTTTTTAGTTATCAATATTTGATTATAATTCCAATTACGTTGTCAAAAACCACTTACATGAGGACTTATATGGCAACCAAAGAAGATCTACAAACCGTGATCCCCTTGCTCGTCAATAGTTTAGAAAAACTACTGGGTAGAATTGAGTTTGGGACAGTGGAATTAACCTTTCACCATGGGAAATTAGTGCAATTAGAAAAGAAAGAAAAAATTCGTTTAGACCAAGTTACGCCGTCGAAATAAAACGAAATTTACCACCCAATCAACACAGTTAGACCACATCGCTGACCGGTCAACCGGAAGCCTTATTAAATAATATGAGGATTTCGGTATGAATATTTTATCTCACCTACAAAAAGCAACACTCACCTTAGTTTTGGCCTCTGCTAGTTTTCTCGCACTCGCTGAAGATACGCTATTGAATGTTTCCTATGATCCAACCCGTGAATTCTATCGGGAATATAACCAACTCTTTAGCCAATATTGGCAAAAACAGGGCCATAAAGCCCCAACCATACGTCAATCTCATGGTGGTTCAGGCTCGCAAGCTCGCTCAGTTATTGATGGATTAGAAGCGGATGTTGTCACTCTGGCACTGGCCTATGACGTTGATGCATTAAGGCAAAAAGCGGATTTAATTCCTGAAAATTGGCAAAGTCGCCTGCCACACAATAGCTCGCCCTATACCTCGACCATAGTGCTATTGGTTCGCAAGGGAAATCCCAAAAATATCCATGACTGGAATGACTTAGTTCGAGAAGGTGTAGAGGTCATTACCCCAAATCCTAAGACTTCAGGCGGGGCGCGCTGGAACTATCTCGCCGCTTGGGGTTATGCACTGAAGCAATACGGCTCAGAAGAAAAAGCGTTAGAGTTTGTCACTCAGATTTATAAAAACGTACCTGTGCTGGACTCTGGCGCCCGTGGCGCAACCAATACCTTTGTACAGCGTAAAATTGGCGATGTGTTCATCGCTTGGGAAAATGAAGCCATATTATCTGTTGAGCAGTTAGGAAAAGGTGAATTTGAAATCATTGTTCCAAGTGTCAGTATTCTTGCCGAGCCACCAGTGACAGTGGTAGATAAAAATGTCGATCGCAAAGGGACACGTAAGTTAGCAGAAGCTTACCTAGCACATCTCTATACTGATGAAGCACAACACCTAGCAGCAAAACACTTTTATCGCCCGACAAACCCAGACGTTGCGTTGCAATACAAAGACAAATTTCCACAACTGACGCTCTTTACCATTGATGAAGTTTTTGGTGGCTGGAACAAAGCACAAAAAACGCATTTTAATGATGGTGGTCAATTCGATTCTATTTTAACCAAGATTAGCAAGTAATCTTTTACGCGGTTTCACTCATACGAAACCGCCCATTGGTTTCACTTATCTCGCGACGGAATAATGATATGAGCAAGGTTGTCATAAAATCTGTGCTACCTGGATTTGGTATTACCTTAGGCTTCTCAGTTTTATATTTAAGTTTGCTATTTCTTATTCCTGTAGCCGGATTAGTTCTGTTTACGCTGCAAATGAGTTGGGCTGACTTTTGGGTCGCAATTAGTCATCCTCAGGTTGTAGCCTCATACAAGCTGTCATTTACGGCGTCTTTTATTGGCGCCAGCATTAATGCCATTTTTGGGACTCTCGTCGCTTGGGTGTTAGTACGTTATCAATTTTTTGGTAAAAAAGTCGTCGATGCTTTAGTCGATCTGCCTTTTGCCTTACCGACGGCTGTCGCAGGTATCGCGCTCGTAACGCTTTATTCGACTACCGGGTGGGTAGGTCAATATTTACACTTATGGGGCATTAAAGTCGCCTACAGTCAAATTGGTGTTGTAATCGCCTTAACTTACATTGGATTGCCCTTTGTCGTACGAACAGTGCAACCGGTTTTGGCTGACTTTTCAAAGGAACTTGAAGAAGCCTCAGCATCCCTCGGTGCTAATCGATTAACCACCATAAGAAGAGTAATCCTACCTGCGATATTACCTGCATTATTAACGGGTTATGCCTTAGCCTTTGCACGTGCAGTGGGCGAATATGGTTCCGTCATTTTTATCTCGGGCAATTTGCCCTATCGCACCGAAATTACTCCGCTACTGATAGTGTCCAAAGCTGAGCAATATGACTATAACGGCGCAGCGGCTATCGGCGTGGTCATGCTCGCAGCAGCTTTCCTCTTATTGTTATTAATTAATAGCCTACAGTGGTGGGCGAGTAAAAGAGGTTAAGTCTATGGGTCAAATATCGACTGTAAATCATCACGCTACCACTGAGGCACCTTGGATAAAGTGGAGTTTAATCGGGATCGCATTAAGCTTTCTCGCACTGTTTCTGGTTTTGCCATTAGCGGTTGTGCTCTACGGCGCCTTCGAAGCGGGTCTCAAGGTCTGGTGGCAAGCCGTGACCGATCCCGATGCGCTCGCTTCCATTCGCCTCACCTTGTTAGTGTTAATTATTGTTGTACCCACTAATGCTATTTTTGGTGTCGCCATCGCTTGGGCCATTGCTAAATTTGAGTTTAGAGGCAAAACCATACTGATCTCGATAATCGATATGCCCTTCGCCATTTCACCCGTAGTGGTCGGGCTGATTTTTGTGATCCTCTTCGGTGCCCAAGGCTGGTTTGGCCCTTGGCTTGCTGCCCATGATTTAAAAGTGATTTTTGCCGTTCCGGGCATAGTCATTGTCATCATGTTCGGCACTTTACCCTTTATTGCCCGTGAACTCATCCCACTGATGCAACAACAGGGCAAAGATGAAGAAGAGGCCTCACTCACCCTAGGTGCCAGTGGTTTAAAGACCTTTTGGTACGTCACACTGCCTAACATTAAGTGGGGCTTACTCTACGGCGTGATCCTGTGTAATGCCCGTGCTATGGGCGAGTTTGGGGCGGTAGCAGTGGTCTCTGGGCGCATTCGCGGTGAGACCAATACTATGCCGCTACACATAGAAGTGCTTTATAACGAATACATGTTTACGGCCGCGTTTGCCGTGTCATCCCTGCTCACAGGTTTAGCACTGGTCACTATAGTGCTGAAAAGCCTTGTGGAGTGGAAAGATGAGCGCAAACATCAAATTAACTAAACGCAACGTCCTTGGGAACAGAGCATTATGAGCATACACATTCAACAAGTTAATAAGCGTTTTAGTGATTTTGTTGCCGTGGACTCGGTCAATTTAGAGATCAAAACCGGAGAGCTGACAGCCCTTTTAGGCCCATCCGGCTCAGGCAAAACAACTTTACTCAGGATTATTGCCGGACTCGAACAGGCCGACAGTGGCATAGTCAGATTTAATGGCGAAGACATCACCACACAGCATGTGAGTGAACGCGGTGTCGGTTTTGTATTCCAACATTACGCCCTATTTAAACATATGACTGTATTCGAAAATGTCGCCTATGGACTCACAGTCAGACCACGAAAAACACGTCCGAGTAAGGCAGACATTGCCGATAAGGTGCATTCATTACTCAAACTCGTCCAATTAGATTGGACTGCTAATCGCTATCCATCACAACTTTCAGGCGGTCAAAGGCAACGCATCGCACTCGCCCGCGCGCTTGCGGTCGAACCTAAGGTTCTACTGTTAGACGAACCCTTTGGCGCGCTCGATGCAAAAGTCCGCGCAGAATTACGCCGCTGGTTAAGACGCTTACACGATGAGATTAATGTCACTACCGTATTTGTGACCCATGATCAGGAAGAAGCACTCGAAGTCGCAGATAAAATTGTAGTGATGAATCAAGGTCGTATCGAGCAGCAAGGTACGCCAGAAGAAGTCTATGATAATCCAAGCAATCCTTTTGTGTACGAGTTTCTTGGCAATGTGAACCTATTTCATGCCCGGGTAAAACAAGGGCATAGCACTATAGGCAATATCCACATACCCTCACCTGAACACACAATTAGCGAAGAGCAACAAGGCTTGGCCTATGTTCGCCCACACGAAATCGAGGTACTGACACAACCAACTGAAAATGCCCTTAAAGTCAGTTTAGACTTAGTGACCATAGTTGGCCCTGCAGTGAGATTAGAAGTCCTAACTGAGCTAGATAACCAACTGATCCATGTTGAATTATCTAAAGTGCAATTTAAACAGCTTGGCATAAACAAAGGTGATAGCGCTTGGATCCAGCCACGCTATACCAAAGTCTTTTTAGGGGAAGGCATTTAGCCACTCACCGCCATAATCAATAGATCAGAACTTCAAGGTCAAGGACTGACCTTCTCCCATTCCCTGCCACTCAACACTCAAATCCATAATCTCATTGAGAATATGATCAAAATCTGTTTGGTTAACAGTAGGAACGGCTAAGTCTCGACTGCTACAGGCTTGCTCTAACAGATAAATAAAGCCGTCATAGGTTGGCGTTTCGCCCGACCAGAGTAGCGACTGCAAGGTCTCGACTATGGATTCGGTTTGCCACACTTCCGTTTTATCTGCGATAGCGCGGGAGGTTTCATTATGTTCCAAGGCGAAGCTGATATCGGCGCCAGCTCTGACCTGCGAGAAGAAAGCCCCTTGAATATGCAGACGTTTTTCAACCACATAATGAATCATATCGTGGGGAGCAATGCCCTGTTCTGGCATTTGGGTTTGAGTCGCACTACCGTCCATGCGCACGCAGCGCAACTGGCCATAACGCTGAGTACCTTTAGTGAAGATGACTTGCATAAAACCATCCTTAGTATTTTGATTAACGCATGCATAATGCGAACTCAAGTATAGTCCAACTCTGCGCCAGCATTAGAAAAACAACAACACTCTGCCGTTATAAATTACGCTGGATAAAGCGGAAACACTCTTCTGCCGCTAAGGGTTTACTAAAGTAAAACCCTTGCACTAAGTCGCACCCCATGCTCGACAATAATACCAATTGCGCCTCGTTTTCAACCCCTTCAGCGACCACAGTTAACCCCAATTCATGGGACATAGAAATAGTTGCAGCGCTAATGGCTGCATCGTTCGAGTCGGTCTCAATATCCTTCACAAAGGATCGGTCGAGCTTTAACCTGTCTAAGGGCAAGAGTTTCAAATAGGATAAAGAGGAATATCCTGTACCAAAATCATCGATGGCGAGCTCGATACCATGTTGACGTAATTCCGCTAATAGGCGCGCATTCTGCTCAGGATATTGCATCGCCACACTCTCGGTAATCTCCAGCTCCAGCGCGCCTTTGCCCAACTTATGCTTCACCAGCACATTGGTAATATCGGCGACTATCGTATCCTTACGGAGTTGATGCGCTGACAGATTCACTGCCATTCGCAACTCAGTGGCACCCGCAGCACGCCAGACAGCAAGTTGCGCCATCGCCGTTTCTAACACCCATTGACCAATTGGGATGATCATGTCGATCTCTTCGGCAATGGGAATAAAACGGTCAGGCGCTATCATGCCAAATTCGGGATGCTGCCAGCGCACAAGCGCTTCGACACTGACCACTTGCCCGCTTCTAATATCAATTTGTGGCTGATAATGCAGTCGTAATTCGTCGTTTGCTAACACTTGCCTCAGGCCAGTTTCAATATGCTGGCGCTCAGTGATCAAAGTGTTCATTGCCGCAGTAAAGAATTGATAGTTATTGCGTCCAGCCGCTTTTGCGCGGTACATGGCCATATCGGCATTTTTCATCAAGGCTTCAACACTGTCACCATCATTGGGAAATAAACTGATCCCTATACTTGGCGACGAATGTAATGCTTGATTATTAATCACATAGGTTTGACTCAAACCACTGCGCAGCGCCTCGGCTAAACTGGCCACTTCATCATGGTTTGTATCGGACAAGGCAACCACAAACTCATCGCCTCCCAAACGCGCCACAGTATCATTATCACCAACGATGTATTTCAAACGTCGGGCCACCTCTAGCAGCAGTTGATCGCCCACATGATGGCCCAAGGTATCGTTGATATTTTTAAAGTGGTCCATGTCGATGAACATTACCGCTATTTGGCTGTGGGATATCAGAGCATCCTTAAACACCACTTCGAGGCGCGACTGCAAGCTCAGTCGATTAGGCAATAAGGTCAAAGAGTCATGATGAGCAAGGAAATGAATGCGTTCCTCACTGACTTTACGCTCACTGATATCGGTAAAGCTGCCAATATAGTGACTCACGGCACCAGAATCATCCCGCACCACAGACATCATCAACCATTTCGGGAAATCGTAGCCTTGTTTATGCCTGTCCCAGACTTCACCTTGCCAGAAACCCGTTTGCTCGAGGGCAGCACGGACTTGAGAATCGATACTTTTGTCCGTTCGTTCAGCCTCTATAAAACGGCAGTTTTTACCAATAATGTCCTCTCGGGAATAACCCGTGATCTAAGAAAATGCGCTATTCACATCCACAATGATATCGTTGGCATCCATAATCGTGATGCCTTCACCACTCTGCTGAAATACTTGCGCCAAGAGATTTACCCGCGCAACGGTACGCTCCTGCTCGGTAATATCTTCGACAATAAACAAAATTAGCTGTTCACCATTAGCACCAGTAACTAAAGCCCCGTTGAGGCGCACCGCCACTAATTGGCCATTTTTATGTAAATAATGCTTCTGATAGGGGCCGTAACGGCGCGTCTGCTTTAAGCGCTCTAATTGCTCAGTTTCACTTAATTGATAACGCTTTGGGGTAAGATCCCAAGGATCAAGTTGATTAAGCTCATCGAGTGAATAACCCGTAATCGCTTGAAAGGCGGGGTTAATCGCCACAAATTGACCATCATCTAAACGTTTAAGCACATGCCCCACTGGGGCCTTATCAAATAGGTTTCGATATTTTTGCTCACTTTCGACCAAGGTAGCTTGAAAAGCCTGACGGCGGGCAATTTCCTTCGACAATGCCATGGTTTTTTCTGTCACTTTTTCGGCAATACGTTGGCGCTCGCCGGAGGAAACCAGTGTCATACCGCCCACGACCGCACAAGTGATAAATGCGAGCAGCAGCATCAGTAGCGATAAGCTAAAAGTATCGCCCATCAGCACCGCATAGGATTGATAAATCACTATATGCCAATGACGATCCGCTAACATCAAGTTTGCCTGAAAATACTGCCCAGTTTTATCGCTGAAGAGCTTACTGCTAAATTCGGGAAACGATTTTTGAGTATTGCTATAAAGTAAGGTACCGCCCGCACTCATATCTGTCAGTTGCCACTGCAACCCTTTTACACTATCAACATCATCAATAATGCCTTGCAAATCAATTACAGCAGAACAAAACCCTGAGATCTTACCCAATCTGTCAAAAGCAGGAGCAATGAGTAAAGTGCCACCAGGACCATTGGGATCTTGTGCTAATTGAATCTTGGCTGTCATCACGGGTGCTAACGTCGCACGCACTTTTGCTATGGCAGCGGCTCGCGTCGGCTCACTATTGAGATCTAATCCCAAGGCCGCTTCGTTACCTATCTGCGGCTGAATATACATCACAGGGACTAGCCAACCATCAGTATTCGCCTGCCAGCCTTCGGGACGAGTCACTTTGTAGGAACCGCCAACCACAGAACGAATTGATGCCTCAAAACTTTGCTGATCGGCTGCCGCCACAAGCGGTGACCAAGACCAAGCTCTAAAGCCATCCTTCATCAACATATTGCGTTTGCCAAACTGTACAAACTCATCCTCAGAAACCTGCTCGCTATTATCGAACAAGCTTGCTAAGGCAACAATTTGTTGGAGGTTAGCATCTTGAAAACTTTCAATATTGCTAATAATCGCATTAGATTGAACCAGAAACTTATCCTGCAACTGTTGGCGCTGATTCATATCTGAGTAGTAATAAATCCCCACGCAGAATAAAAAGCCCACCAGCAAAGGCACACCCGTCTGAATGCGGCGAGAACGCCAAATAACTCGCTTATCAAATAACAACATAGTCAGAGGGATAAAAATCACGGCACCGAGCAAATCCCCAGTCCACCAATTTATTAAACTACCCAGTAAATCGGACTGTGGAATCGTACCGTTAATCACTAAGGAGAAATTGCCAAAAACAGTCGCTACAGTACAAGTTAAAGCTAAACTCAAGCAGGATTTAATGACGGCGTTAGGATTATCTAGGGTGAATAAATGATCGACTCGCCCAAGAACATAGGCAGAAAGCACTGCCTGTATAGATGAGCCAATTGAAATCGCAAAGGGCAACCACCCCCAATGGATATGTCCGCTGATGTTGAGATTAATCAACAAAGAACCAATGAACACGCCAATCCAAGGCGCATATTCTTTCCATAAAACACAAGCGGCAATAGCAATACCTGCGGCAGGCCAAATTGCAGCAGAATATCCAGGCGGCAAAGCAATCATCAAACCAATCTTACCTACAATAACGTAAGCTAAGGCGATGAAAATGTTTACCTTAAGGTATGGGATAAATGACTTTATGTGTAGTCCTTTATGCTGACGCACTTCGAGAATTGAGAAGCATCATGCCCTACTCACAGGCTCAATCTCAAGCACATATCAGGGGCGAGATAAGTTCACAGTTTAATAATCGGTTTATCTAATGTAAATAGCGTAAATGACTGACACAATCACTCATTTAACGTGATGTTTTTATTTGGGATGCCGATCTCAAATGCACTTAATCACACAGCCAAACTTGGCGAGCCCAATCTTGCGACAAACAAGCTAACCCATCAAGACAACTATCGGCAACATTAGCCCCGCCATAGAAGTTAAGCTTAGTCTTTTTACGGGTAAAGCTAACATGTTTATAGGGGCTATAATCAACTCAATGACACCACAAGCAAATCAACTTTAGTCAAAATGAATAAATGAGAGGCTTCACAATTTTTTATTTTATGAGAACAAAATCAGTTTAAATACTGTTAATTTTGTAAAATTAACGATCGCATTTAGTTTTAATTAAGGTTTTTTTAATACTTAAGCCCTTTTACTACGGGGATCCGCTTTCATTCAATAGCCGCTTCTTGGTATCCTCCTGCCGCATAAAAAAGTTACATGCTGAATATTTTTTGTTCTGCCAACTGACTCCTTTTCCCGTTCAGCCGGACCCGTTAATTGAAATTAGCTCTTAGCCAATTCATTGTTGAAAGATTGAACCTAACTATTCGGCTTTCAACCTTTAGCATGACAAATCTAACCCTGTTTTTCGGGTTATTGTTTGTGCTGCCTATTGCTGACGTTTTATCCGTGTTGATCGGCGGTTGTGTCGATATTAGTGAATTAATCAGCCTCAGCAATGGCTTTTTAGTCGAGTTTATCGGCGCCAGTCTGTTCAGCCTATTATTGCTCAACCCCCTCGTTATTCTGCAGTTATGGCATTTAATCAACTGCTGCTTCAAATTTTTCAATCATCTCAATTTAACTAACGCCTCACTTTTTTTAGCACCCCCAAGGCTAAAATCCCTCGAACATACCGCCCACGGTTGTCGCGCTCCGCCATTTTAACCCTCTGTTTTTAAATTCAAATTAAGCATTAAGCGCTGAAAGCGGATCTTAGATTTGCCTCGGGATGGCGACACATTGTTGTGTCATGCCTCTTGGGTTTCAGGATTTGCGCTCAGATAACGCCGCTTAGTGCGACTGCCGGTTAACGCTTGGCAGAGTTGTAAACCTTAGGGTTAGAGGAATCTTCCTTTGTTAATTCGAAAATTAAGTAAAGCAGCAATCGCGGCAGTAGCACTCATGCTCGCGGGTTGTGATGGCGGTGTGTTGGACCCTAAGGGCCAAATCGGTATCGATGAAAAACACCTGATTATCGTCGCCACCCTACTCATGCTTATTGTCGTTATCCCTGTGATTGCCATGACATTGTACTTCGCGTGGAAATACCGCGATGGCCGTGATCAGGAAATCTATGCGCCTAAATGGGCACACTCAACGGCGATTGAAACCGTAGTGTGGATAGTGCCGATTGTGATCGTGATAGTGCTCGGTGTGATCACTTGGGGTTCGACCCATGATCTTGATCCATACAAACCTTTAGATCACGAAGCTAAACCCGTCACGGTTGAAGTAGTGTCGCTGGACTGGAAATGGTTATTCATTTATCCAGAACAAGGCGTGGCGTCGGTCAATGAGTTGGCGTTCCCAGCCAATGTGCCGGTGAACTTTAAGATCACCTCTGACACTGCGATGAACTCCTTCTTCATCCCTCAGTTAGGCAGCCAGATTTACTCTATGGCGGGCATGACCACTAAGTTACATTTGATCGCTAACGAGCCCGGCACCTTCGACGGTATCTCGGCTAACTACAGCGGCGCCGGATTTGCGGGCATGAAGTTTAAAGCGATTGCCACTCAGACACCTGCCGACTTCGAGGCATGGGTAGCTAAGTTAAAACAACAGGGCAAGGCATTGGACTCAGCGGCCTATGCCACACTGGCTAAACCGAGTGAATACAATCCAGTTGAATACTTTGGTTCTGTCAGCAAAGGGATGTTTGACCAAATCGTGATGCAATACATGCGCATGGACTCACATGAGGGCATGAAAGGTCACGAAGGAATGGACATGCACGCAGGCATGGAACACATGGGCACTGAGCACACATCTGACATGGCAGACATGAAAGGTATGCACGACATGCCACATATGGCAGGCGAGCACGCGATGGAAAATACACAGAACATGGCCGACATGGATAGCTCAACACCTTCTGTACCGTCATTAACACAAGACTCATCCACAGAACCTTCATCATTAGAGCACTCATCCACTCACAAAGTGGAGGCGGAGTAATCATGTCATTTCTCGGTAAATTAAGCTTAGATGCGATTCCGTATCACGAGCCCATCATCATGGTGACCCTAGCGGTCGTCGCTGTGGTAGGTTTGTATATCGCAGCCTTGATCACTAAACACAAAAAATGGAGTGTACTCTGGAATAATTGGTTAACTTCAGTTGACCATAAACGCCTCGGTATCATGTACATAGTGTTGGCTTTAGTGATGCTCATTCGTGGCTTCTCCGATGCCATTATGATGCGTACCCAGCAAGCACTCGCCACCAACGGCGCCGCAGGTTATCTGCCGCCAGAACATTACGACCAGATCTTCACCGCCCACGGCGTGATCATGATTATCTTTATGGCGATGCCATTTATGATAGGTCTAATGAACTTAGTAGTGCCGCTGCAGATTGGCGCACGCGACGTTGCCTTCCCCTTCTTGAATAACCTCAGTTTCTGGCTGACCGCCTCTGGCGCTGTGCTGATCAATATTTCATTGGGTTTAGGTGAATTTGCTAAGACAGGTTGGGTGGCGTATCCCCCCCTCTCAGAGCTGGCTTACAGTCCGGGGGTTGGAGTCGATTACTATATCTGGGCACTGCAAATTTCAGGCATAGGGACGACCTTAACCGGGGTGAACTTTATCGCCACCGTACTGAAGATGCGTGCCCCAGGCATGAAGCTGATGCAAATGCCAATCTTCACTTGGACTTGTACGTGGGCGAACATATTGATCGTCGCGTCATTCCCAATATTAACCGCCGTGTTAGCCATGTTAACGCTCGACCGTTATATGGATTTCCACTTTTTCACCAATGACGGTGGCGGTAACGCCATGATGTATATCAACCTATTTTGGGCGTGGGGACATCCTGAAGTTTACATCCTGATTTTGCCTGCTTTTGGTATTTTCTCCGAGGTGATCTCAACCTTTACGGCTAAGCGTTTGTTTGGTTACACCTCTATGGTGTGGGCGAGCGGTGCGATTTCAATTTTAGGTTTCATCGTTTGGTTACACCACTTCTTCACTATGGGCTCAAGTGCCAACGTCAACGCCTTCTTCGGGGTGATGACTATGGTGATTGCCGTTCCAACCGGGGTAAAACTGTTTAACTGGTTGTTCACTATCTACCGTGGCCGCCTACGGTTAACGGTACCTGTGTTGTGGACGCTAGGCTTTATGGTGACTTTCACCATAGGCGGTATGACAGGTGTACTATTAGCCTTACCGGGAGCCGATTACGTTCTACATAACAGTTTGTTTTTAATCGCGCATTTCCATAACACTATTATTGGTGGTGCTGTATTTGGTTACTTAGCAGGCTTTGCTTACTGGTTCCCTAAAGCGACAGGTTTCCACTTGAATGAACGTTTAGGTAAAGCGTCATTCTGGTGTTGGCAAATCGGTTTCTACGTGGCCTTTATGCCGCTGTACGTATTAGGCTTTATGGGTATGACGCGCCGAATTAGCCATACGGATAACCCGGCATGGAATCTATGGATCTACTTAGCCGCTGTGGGTGCTTGCATCATCATGGTCGGTATCATTCTGCAGTTTATCCAACTGTACGTGAGTATCCGTGACCGCGACCAAAACCGCGATACTACGGGCGATCCATGGAATGGCCATACTTTAGAGTGGTCAACCGCTTCACCACCACAGTGCTATAACTTCGCTAAGCTGCCACAGGTTGCTGATATCGATGCCTTTACCGATG
Source organism: Shewanella sp. SM20 (assembly GCF_025654545.1). Taxonomy (NCBI): domain Bacteria; kingdom Pseudomonadati; phylum Pseudomonadota; class Gammaproteobacteria; order Alteromonadales; family Shewanellaceae; genus Shewanella; species Shewanella sp. SM20. The sequence goes on from NZ_JAKKRK010000012.1 coordinate 87,563, forward strand.
CGAAAGAAAAAGGTTTGGCTTATCAAGGCCTCAAACACTATCAGCCAATCCATATGCCGAAAAATACCTCAAGCGGTATCTTAATGGCGCTGGGGATCACTGCCGCGGGTTTTGCCGCTATTTGGCACATTCTGTGGTTAGCCATTGTGGGCTTAGTGGGCGCGTTTATCGTGTTCTTATTCCGTGCCTATAACAATGACGTCGACTATTACGTGCAACCCGATGAAGTGGCTCGCATTGAAAATGCCCACTTAAACAATGTAGTAAGGGGCTGATATGAGTATTGCAATCCCAGCAGATTTAAAAGTAGCTCACGCAGAAGATCATCACGAACACCATGATACGAGTGGCAACACCCTGTTTGGTTTTTGGATTTACCTGATGACCGACTGCATTTTGTTTGCCTCGGTTTTCGCAACCTATGCAGTGCTCTACATGAACACGGACGGTGGCGTTTCGGGTAAAGACATTTTCGAATTGGACTTTGTGCTGATCGAAACTGCCGCCCTGCTCGTCAGTAGTATTACCTATGGCATGGCGCTGATTTTTGCTAAACGCCATAACAAAGCCGCGACCTTGGCTTGGTTACTCGTCACCTTCGCCCTCGGTTGTGTGTTTATCGGTATGGAAGTCTATGAGTTCCATCACCTGATTGAACATGGCAATGGCCCGCAGCGCAGCGCTTTCCTGTCGTCCTTCTTCACTCTGGTCGGTATGCACGGCTTGCACGTGACCGCAGGTCTGATTTGGATGGCGATTATGATGATTGAAGTGGCGAAAACCGGTTTAGGTCATCGCAGCATCACCCGCCTGAGCTGCTTAAGCTTGTTCTGGCATTTCCTCGACATAGTGTGGATTTGTGTATTCACGGTCGTGTATTTATTGGGAGCACTGTAATGAGCGCACATAGTCATACTGATAAGCCTAGCCATGGTACTGACAATCTGGCCGCGAGCATTAAGTCATATCTAATGGGCTTTGTGCTGTCAGTGGTATTAACCGCCATTCCATTTTGGGCGGTAATGACCCATCACTTCGAGAAAGCGACCACCCTTAGCTTAGTGCTAGTGATGGCGATAGTGCAGATAGTGGTACATCTTAAGTACTTCTTGCACTTAGATTTCTCGAAAGAAGGCAAAGTGAATACCTTCTCCTTCCTGTTTACCGCACTGATCATTGTCATGGTAGTCGGCCTGTCGGTGTGGATCATACTCGAAGCCAACGCTTTGATGATGTAACGAGAAACAGTCTATGCAAACACAAGACAGATTTATGTCACCGCAATGGAAAGCACGCTTCAAAGGGTATGTGCAGGTTACTAAGCCTGGCATCATTTTCGGGAATCTGATTTCCGTTGCTGGCGGTTTTTTATTAGCCGCCAAAGGCGACGTAAATTTGGTCTTGATGCTGGCGAGCTTAGTAGGATTGTCCTTGGTTGTAGCCTCGGGCTGCGCTGTCAATAACTGTATTGACCGTGATATCGACGCCAAAATGCAGCGAACCTGCAAACGCGTGACCGTCACGGGCGAAATTGCCGTGGGTAACGTACTTGCATTTGGACTCGCCTTAGGTGTGTTAGGCTTTAGCATCTTAGCCTTGTTTACCAATGCATTAGCCCTGCTATTTGCCGTTATTGGTTACATCGTTTATGTGGGGGTTTATAGCCTCTACATGAAACGTAACTCAGTGTATGGCACTTTGGTTGGCAGCTTCTCGGGCGCAGTACCGCCCGTGGTTGGCTATTGCAGCGTGACAGGGCAAATGGACATGGGTGCAGCTATTTTGCTGTTGATGTTCAGTCTATGGCAGATGCCACATTCCTATGCCATCGCGATTTTCCGTTTTAATGACTATGCGGCCGCTAATATTCCTGTGCTGCCGGTTGCAGAAGGCATGACCAAGGCAAAACTGCATATCGTGCTTTATATTGCAGTGTTCGCCTTAGTCAGTGCGCTGCTGCCACTCGCAGGTTATACAGGTATCGCCTTTATGGCAGTCACCTGTGCCACTAGCCTGTGGTGGCTTGCCATGGCATTAAAAGGTTATCGCCACGGCGTCGACATGCACCGCTGGGCTCGCCAAGTGTTTGGTTTTTCAATCATCACTATTACGGCGCTCAGTGTGACTATGGCGCTCGACTTCCAAGTTGTGAGTCAGGCACCACTACTCACTTTAGTGAAGTAAACCCTAAGCTTTCAGCTAGTTGTCTAGTCCTGAAATAAGTTGATAATACAAAAGCGCTAACCAAGATTAGCGCTTTTTTTCTCTCCTAAAACAGCCCCTGAAGCATCTCTTCTAAGTGAACATCATTCGCCACCACATACCGGGTAGGCTAGTAAAGCCTGTCGTATAGTGTTTTAGCTCACCCTCTTTAAAGATCATAATGGTTGGCGTCGCCTGCAATGACCAATCACGGGCAATCTTGCTGTCACTATCGTTAATAGTGTCAAAGCCATAGCCTTGATGCTGAAGATATTTTCTCAGTTTCTCATCCTCCCCCGAATTCATGGCAACCGTCACCACGGGGTAATAGGCCGACATTTGATTGACCGCCGGACTGACAAAATTACACACAGGGCACCAAGTACCCCAGAAGTATACCAATACCGCCTGATCTTGGCTTAACGTGGCAATATCAAGCGCTTCCCCAGCCAACGTCGTCCCTTGGAGCTGCGGCAAATTATCCCGCGGGATATCTTTGCCGCGCCAGATGTCCATCACGCTGGTCACGATAAGGGCAATGAGCAGCCAAAGTGCCAGCTGCTTAATCCAGCCCAATATGCGTTTAGGTAAAGATGTCGAAACCTGTTCGGCGCTCATATTTTCAGTTTCCTTTGACGGCATCTTAACTGCTCTTCTGCGTCTTATCTTTAGCGGCAATCGCGGCTTCAAGCTGCTCTTTTAACACTTCGTAAGGCACTAATCCGGGAATAAGCGTATCGGCTACTATCATACTTGGAGTGCCACCTATGCCTAACTCATTCATTAAATTAACATTGTCATCGACCATTTTAGCCACGCGCTCATCTGTGTTGCCGACCCAGCGCTCGGTTGCCGTCAGTTTAGCGACCTTAGCGATGGCTGCGGCATCGAGTCCACGCGGACTCGACATCAACATATCCTTCACCTTGAGATACTTTTCAGGCTCGTTTAACCAAACGGTTTGGGCAAAATCGACCGCCATTTTGGAGCCTTCGCCCTGCAATGGCACCATTTTAACTATGATTTTTAACTGCGGAAATTCTTCAATAAGCTGGTTCAGCGAAGGCTCGATTTTCTTGCAGTATGGGCAGTTAAAATCGGTGAAGTACACCATCTCAATCTCAGGTGCCGCAGCGCCCTTCCATGGATCGCTTTTGGTCTCATACATGGCCTTATGATGGGTTACTAGGCTCGTTTGCATGGCGGTATTGGCACCCTCTTGCTCCCTTGCTTGCCACGCAATAATTGCTTCTCTCATTAGGTCAGGATCATTGATCAAGGCATCTTTAAGAATCGCTCGCACCTCTTGCTGCTGGGCCGCCGATAAACTGCTGTCCTTGGCATAGGCCATGGTGCTCACCGAAGGCAAGGAAACCACCAACATTGCCATGGCGACACCCGAGACAACAAACATCTGTAACTTGCGATTTTTCCGTAAAGAGCTAAATTTCGACATTTGGGTGCCTCCAATGGCTTGAGTTTTCTGCATTGATTCAGTGTTGTTTTGTACTTCAATCTTCTGTTTCATAATCGATTTCCATTGTCTTAGGTTAGGGTTATCCCTGACCTGAGTATTTGTTGAGTGCCACTCGACTCGCTATTGAATGAGACTCGCCAGTGATATTGCCGAGTGACATGTCCGAGTGAACGGCTGGTCGTTAGCGTTATTTCCCTGCCGCTACGGATGCCTTTTCAGGGGACGCAGAGGCCTGCTCAATCGCAGCAAGCACAAGGTCAGTCGATAGAATTTCCGGTAACTCAATCCCCTGCGGCACACCCGGGCCGTAAACCACGTTGAATGGCACTCCAAAACGATTATGGCTTTGCAGGTAGTGAGTAATGGGCTCAGAAGGCGTAGTCCAATTGCCCTTCATCGGCAAAATATGCGACTGTTGCAACAGGCTATAGACTGGATCTTGCAGGATCACGCCAACTTTATTGGCCTTACAGGTAATGCACCAATCGGCAGTGACATCGACAAACACAGTTTTGCCTTGGGCCACCTGCTGATTAATCAATGCTTGATCCAATGGCGTCCAAGCAAGATCCGCAGGTAAAGGTTTAGCCCACTGGTTCGCCGTCATAAATGCAATAACCGCCGACAGTAAAATGCCGATACCTAAGCAGCTCACAATAGCAATCGCGCCATATTTTTTAGCCATAAACACAATAAATATCAGTGTAATGACACCCGCTAACGGCCACAGGTAGAGCACATCAATAAAGCTGGCCAACAGGCTAATGAGCCACAAACTGGTGATGAGCAACATGCCGGAGAAAAACACTTTAACTGTGTTCATCCAGCGACCGGGTTTAGGGAAATAACCCGCCACTTGCGGGAATGCCGCCACGATTAACCAAGGGAACGCCATACCCACGGCCAACGCGGTAAAGATGGCAAACAGGCTCAGTACATCGGCGCCCAAAGCGAAAGCGACCGCAGTCCCCAAAAATGGTGCACTGCACGGTGTCGCCAGTAGCGTCGCAAACATACCCTGTAAAAAGTGACCGCTGTTATTATTGCCGCCCGTTGTCGCCAACTTGGTTTGCACGTTAGAGGGTAAGTTGATCTCAAACACACCTAACATATTGAAGGCAAACACTGTAGTCACCAGCGCCATAAAGCCGATAAACCAAGGGTTTTGGAATTGCACGCCCCAACCAATCGCTTGACCCGTGAGCTTAAGCATTAAGATAAAGCCAGCCAGTAACCAGAATGAGGCCAATATCCCCAGCGCTGATGCGATGAACTGTTGGCGGATTTGATTACGCTTAAGATCAGGCGCTGCAACCACTGAACTGAGCTTCATACCGAGTACTGGTAACACACAGGGCATGACGTTTAAGATCAAACCACCAATAAGCGCCAGCAGTATCATGCCAAATATCGAGGTACTTGCTTGAGTAATCACCACAGGCTTCACTTCGGCGCTGTATTCCAACGCCCGCTCGCTATCGGCGACAGTCATGTTCAGCGATTTGCCCAAAACTTCAGGCTCACCCAGCCAACTTTGACCAGTGAAAATACCGACCAATTGCTTGCCATTAGCATCACTTTCGTTTGGTTTTAAGCTCACTAGCTTAAATGTGGTATCTGGCTCGCCATCGATAATCACTGTAGGTTGCTGCCAGTTGGCATCATTGAGTCTGATTTCAAGTTGACCTTTGGCGGCATCCCAACCCATTGTCATGGCAGGATTTTGGCCCTCTTGGGTCAATACTTTTTGTGGCACAAGCGACACAGCCTTGTTGTAAGCCAACATGGCATCGGTATCTGCTTGCAGCGCATTGGGCGTGAAATCAAGACTAATCTGATAATCCGTCAGAACACAGATAGTGGTACAGGTCGACAAGGTCACTTTGCCACGCAACTGAGTTGGGGCAGCGATATCATCGACTTTCAAGGTTAAGGGAAAGGTGGTATTACCTTTGTAACCAAAGGTTTGTAATCCCAATAATGAGAATTCCTCTGGCGCAGGCCATCTCCAATCCACTTGCTGTAGATTGCTAGAGCCATCCCACTTGATGGTAGGCGCAATACCGCCTTCCCCAGGACTGCGCCAATAGGTTTTCCAATCGCCCTCAAGTTGTACTTCAAGCACAGCAGGCAAAGTATTCGTTGCAGGATCAACCTCCCCCGTTAGCATAAAACGTACTTTGGCTGGAGGGTGATTATCATTAACCAACCACCCCGTCGATGCGGCCATTAGCGACGGACTGGTCACTATCAAGGCGAGTATCCAGAATCTGGTTAACATGGATTTTAATGTACTCATTTTATCCCCCAAATATGCATTAACTGTTTGTTATTCAATTGCATATTAATCTCTTCGATATGTCGTCACATTTGCCATTGCAATACTTAAGCGCTGTTAGACCAAGCTAAGTTAAACAAGACTCTGTGATGCTGCGTGCATGCTTACCTTGCTTTTAGGCCATATAAATATTGGCTAACGCTATGTTCTGGTTACCAATATCGTTATGGCTTAAGAAACATCAGCGTGATAGAAGGCTTAAGTTCAAGCAGTCAGATAGGGAGGTGTGATGTGTAAAATTGGATGTTCTGCAGCCGCTTAACTTTCTTTTCTACCGGCAAACTGGCGAGAAAAGTCAAATATTGACTGAGAGAAAGCATGCCTAAACAAACCCACCTATCAAATTGATAAATAAGTTTTTATTCTTGAAAGCGACAATGTGTGAGATGTATTCGCCTAGGTTTAGCTTGATAACCTTGTATGGGTAAAGTGTTATCACGCGGGAGGCGCGGGGAAGTAACGGCAGTAGGAACAGCAGGATAAGAAATGGGATGGTACTCGGAGTGTCGATACAGGTTCGGATCGATTTCTCAGACAATTCACATTTTTTAGGTTCACTTTTGACCAGCTCAGTACCCGCCGCTTGAGCATCGACGTAGCTAGCCATATTGTTTGAAGCTGAGCTGCTGTTTAAAGCTGAACTTGAGTTTAAAACTGAGTTGGCGCTAAAACTAGCACCAGAAAAAGACGTAGCCGACATCGCCTGCGCGCTCGACTCCTTGAGCAACAAGTTAAGTATTCCACTATTTTGAGTCAAACAGAACAAGGTCAGAATGGTAAACACCATCACGCCCCATAAGTTGCCTGTTTGCTTAGTCGATAACTTAGAAATTTGAATTTCCCTTCGTCTTATTCTTTGATAATAAAGATAAAAAATGAGTGTCTGTCAACAGATAGCTGAAGATAAGACCGGCGGATTGTAACAATAGTTCATCAACAAGCAAATTATTTTGCCTTGCCTGACTCAAGCCATAGTCCACCATTTCAATAAAACCACGCTTTGCTGACGGATAATTTGAGTAACAACGACCTAAGTTCTTACCATCATACTCAACGAGTTTTTATGCTCTAACATATTGATTCTGCATAACTAGCCACAACTTAAGCAAAGCCCACCAGAGTGACTCTTGTGCAGGCTTATTAATGACTGGAATCAAACTTTTTGCCGAAAAGATAAATACAGACAAAGCTTATGCAGAAAACCCACCATCAATCATCAAACTCGCACCAGTGATATAGCCCGCTTCTGGACCCGCGATAAAGGCGACAAAGCTGGCGATCTCTTCGGCTTTACCCAAACGCCCTAGGGCGCCCATCGCTTTAACGGGCTCAGATGAATCGCCGTTATCAGGGTTCATATCGGTATCCACAGGGCCTGGCTGAATGTTGTTCACCGTAATTGCACGTGGGCCTAAATCCCGCGCGAGTCCTTTGGCTAAACCGACTAATGCCGATTTACTCATGCCGTAAATCGCACCACCTACAAACGGAATACGCTCAGCGTTGGTGCTACCGATATTGATGATGCGGCCGCCGTCATTCATGTGCAGCGCAGCTTCTTGACTGGCCACAAACACACTGCGCACATTAGTGTTAACAGTTCGTTCCCAGTCTTCTAGCGTCAGATTCTCGATGCTATCCCAAATCAGCGTGCCCGCATTATTGACCACTATATCTAAGCCACCGAAGTGCGCTTTGGTCTCGCGTATGGCACGACGGATCGCCTCCGGCTCTGTGCTGTCGGCCTTAATGGCAATAGCTTGACCACCATAAGTGATAACTTCGTCAACTAGCAATTGTGATTGGGCCTCAGATGACACATAGGTAAAGGCAACCGCTGCGCCGTCACTCGCTAAACGTTTAACAATGGCGGCACCGATACCACGACTACCACCTTGTACAAAAGCCACTTTACCTTGCAGATTATTCGACGATTTCATAGTTTGCTCACTCAATAGGTGGTTAAGGTTGATTGTATAGAAAAACCTTTTTAATCAATTACAAAATGACGTTCGCTTGTACGTTAACGCTCATTTTCATACTGTGGTAGTAGCTTACGCGATTCACTTGCCATGATTAAGTCACTAAAATGACCTTCACTAAGTCCTACAAGGAATTAATTGCCGTGATAAATAATCAATTTGTTGAGATACGCCATTTCGTCACAGTTGCCCAGCTCGGCAGTTTTACCTTAGCGGCGCAGGCGTTAGGCATGACTGGTTCGGCGCTCAGTAAAAGCATAGTGCGATTAGAAACCCGCTTAGGCACTAAGCTGCTGCACCGCACCACAAGGCGTATGAGCTTAACCAATGATGGCGATTCGTATCTCACAGATTGCCAAAATGCCATGGCAATCCTAGACAATGCACAGAGCCGACTCGGCAGCGAACAGCAAATTCCCTCAGGTCGAGTGCGAGTGGATTTACCTGTGACGTTTGGGCGGCGATATATACTGCCAACCCTATTATCACTATCGCAAAAATATCCCAAGCTCGAGTTATCCATTACCTTTAACGATAGAGCGACCGATTTGTTTAGTGACGGCATTGATTTGGCGGTGCGTGTCGGACAACTCGGCGACACTGTGGATTTAGTCGCCCGTAGATTAGGGGAGCAGCGCCGAGTGATCTGCGCATCTCCCGCCTATTTCGCTCGACTTGGCACTCCACAAGGCAAAGAAGATCTCAGCCAGCACCAATGCATTGTCGGCTGGCCGCTTGGGCAGCAACATCGCTGGTTACTTAAAAATGAGGATGGGATCATCGAGGCTTATGACATTCCAGTACGCCACGAAATCGCTGATTGCGAAGCCATTTTAGCGGCCACACTGGCGGGAGTGGGTTTAGCGCAAGTGCCAATATGGTTGGTTGAGGACTATCTTAAAACTGGTGAACTTATCTCGGTACTGGACGAACTCGCCAGTGACGACACACCCATCCACTTGATTTGGCTTAAAACCCCTTACCTCCAACCCAAGCTACGGGTGATCATCGAAGAACTGGTCGACTTAGCGAAAGCGCCCAAAAGCAGATTTAAGGCAGGATAAGTAAAAGGCCTCGACTAAGCCGACCTCTCACTTTGGGACTAACGGCTATTTATTTTGATGTACAGATTGGTCATAGAGAGTGATCGCTTTGCTGAGCGCGTCAAAATCCGCCGAACACAAATGCTGCTTTAAGCTATCAAACTTTTCGGCAGGCCAATCGTAGATTTTTAACGCCAGTAACTCAGAAATAACGTCTTTATCGAACCGATACTTGATTAATTTCGCAGGTGATCCCGCCACAATACTGTAGGGTTCGATATTTTGGGTGACAACACTATTTGCGGCAACAACCGCACCTTCACCTATCGTCACCCCTGGCATCAACATACATCTCATGCCTAACCAAGCCCCATCACCAACATGAGTATCGCCTTTGCCTACATAGGCCTCCTCGATGAAATCCATAAAGGGATATAAACAAAACCAATCCGCTCTATGCGTATGATTTCCGCCCATTAAGATCACAACTTCGGCGGCGATACACACATAGTTCCCGATATAAAGTTTATCGATAGGCCACTTAGGCTCCCACTCACGGCTCACTTCATCACCATGAAGATATCTCACCGCTGCTCCCTCAAAGCCAGCATCCCAGCAATCACTGTAATAGATATGTTAGCCTTTAACTATGATATTGGGATTGGTGACCACCTCATGCAATAACTGAACTTTTGACCAATGCTTGTTCTGCATTGCAAATCCTCTTTATAAACAAAATAGTTAATACGAAACATAATGTTATGAGAAGTTTTACATTAGAATAGTCAGTGAATACGCGGCTGTTTTAGCAGAGGAATGAGTTTCATATAAAAAATCACAAGTGGGTATAAAAAAGAAAATAGCCCATAAAACTGAAAAATCGACATGAGCTAAGCCGTTGTCACTGAAAGCATACTATGTTCGCGATGAGAAAAATCTTCGCTATTTCATCGCGGCTTTTACATAGACATCGAAACGGTTTTTCTTGGTTTCAATAACCGTATTAGGCTTAACCCCATCCAAATCTTCGGCATAGTCTGGGCGCTTAACGACGACACGTTTAGTTGCTAAAGCTAAAGCTGGGGTGAGTAAGCCATCGGCATCTAAATCGGCACCGACTAAGGATTGGAATACACGCATTTCTTTTTTAACAAGGGCCGATTTATCACGATGGGGGTACATAGGATCGAGGTAAACCACATCCACCTCTTGTGCCAATTTCGATAGTGCTTCTAGGCTAGAACCATGAAATAGGCGCATCCGCTCACGCATCCAATCGCCGATTTCAGCATCTTGATAAGCACGGCGTAAGCCATCTTCAAGTAATGCGGCAACCACAGGATGACGTTCAACCATAGTTACAGTGCAACCAAGGCTTGCGAGCACAAACGCATCGCGCCCTAAACCCGCTGTGCCATCAACCACACTCGGTGTTACTCCTTGCTTCAATCCCACCGCTTTAGCGATAGATTGGCCACGACCACCACCGAACTTACGTCTATGGGCGACGGCGCCAGTCACAAAATCCACCACTATGCCATCGAGCTTAGGCTCATCGCGTTTATGCAGTGATAAAGTATCTGATTCAAAACGCAATTCGAAGGTCGCATTCGCATCGTAGACGAGTTGCCAACGTGCACAAATATCCACAAGTGTTGGGTATTGCTGATTGAAAAAAATCGAGGTCACAGGCTGTCTTCTAACCAACGAAAATGATGGCCATTATGCCTAAAAATCTCGTTTATGAATATGCTAGTAAGCAAAACACATCACCAAGCTCATCACTGTCTTAGCCAATTTGTCTCAGTACGCCCTTAATAATTCAAACAAGCATCACACTGTAATGCACTGATTTATAAAGCAGGCAATCTATTTGTATAACAGTTTAGTGATTTATGTTATATGTTACGTCCCCAGCCAACCTGCGTGACTTCCGTACGGGATAAGGACTTTTTTTGCTTCAATGGCTAAAAGGTTTTTTGTTTATCAGGGAGCAAGATTTTTTAAATCCTGACAAAACGATATTAAAAACCAGCTTATTGCGGATTATTCTGCTCAGTGGCGCCATCTTGACCACTAGCATAGTGCTGCATAGCTCTTTAATTGCGTATGAGTTAAACCTCACTTTCATTATCAGCATTACGGTCAGTTTTTTAACTGTACTATTCCTGTCTTTATGGTTTACGCGCAAATATTTACTCGTCAGCTCTATCAGCCTGCTGGCGATGGTTATTGCAGCCTGTTTATCTATGTTGTTGTTTATCCCTGACTTTAACTTATCGCAGGTAGGTATTACTTTCTTATATACCTTGCCCTTGATGGCGCTTTTCCTGTTTGGCAGAAAAGTCGCTTTTATTATGATGTGTTTCAACGTATTGCCTTTTTTACTGCTACTGCGTAACCAAAACCTGCCTCCCATTATCGATATTGATATCAGCCTACCTGCGACCCACGCTTATCTAAACGGTTTGCTGTTTATGTTTTTTAATATCTGTATCCCGTTGTCGGCAATGCGCCTGCTAAAAACCCAGAAAATCCATGCGCAGCAAATGATCCAGCATCAAAATGCACTGCAACATACATTAGACCAATATGCTGAAATCTTTGAAAATAATGGTACAGCCTCTTTCTTCTGCAATGAGGATGGAGTCATTCTCAACCTGAATAATGCCGCGAGGGAAATCGCTGGAGAAGTCACACTAAACAGCACTCGCCTATGTGACATTTTTGAACTTACCGAAGATACCAGCACGAATTTACTGGCGGCCTCGTTTCCAACCCATTTAAAAAACAATAACAGCACTAAATATCTGCTGCAAAAAGCCTCATTACAGCACCATGATACTTTGTTATTTCACTGCCACGATGTCACAGAACAGGCAAACCATGCGATTGAGCTGAGCCGACTTAAAAAACACCATATCAGCACACATTTCTATGATTTAGTGACCGGATTACCCAACGAGAATCACTGGTATAACCCAGCCCTGAAGAATCCCCTGATGATTTACAAATAAATCATCAAATTAGGGTGGAAGCGCATCTTGTTGCATGATCAAATGGTTTCGCTAAAAACTACACTTGGACAACAAGATGCGCGAAGCCAATATCCTACAACATTCTTTACACCAATACTGCCCAGAACTTCACCTAAAACGATTAAACAGCTTGATGCTGGCCTCTAAGGCACTGATTGAATGTAAGACACTGACCTTGACTGAGTTAGGTCGAAATT
>NZ_JAKKRK010000111.1:0-2505 GCF_025654545.1 Shewanella sp. SM20
TGCGTGCGTATTACCATGCATGGCGATCGCCTAATAACATTCATGCCGATCATCCAATAACATTCATGTCGATCGCTCAATAACATCGCAAACCGATCACTTTTGCTTCTTTATGGTAAACCCTGATCGACATGCATGTTATTGCGTGACTTTTTCTCCTCGCTTCGTTAAACCCGCACTTTCTGCTCATTTAATCTGAGGAAAGTGCATGTCTGCGAGGCCTATTACTGTGAGAAAACTGAAAGAAATTCTGCGCCTAAAATATCAGGCTCGCCTATCACACAGGCAGATTGCGCTTAGCCTTCATGTCTCCCCTAGCACGGTATCCTATTATGCTAACCGTGCTGCACACCTCGGGATCCATGACTGGCCACTCAGTGATATCTGGGACGATGTCACTTTGGAACGTGCCTTTCTCAACACTCAAACTGTGCATAAAAAACAGTACAAACCCCTGCCTAACTGGGCCATGTTGCATCAGGAGTTAAAACGACCGGACCAAAAAGGCATGACACTTGAGCGATTATGGCAAGAGTATGCTGAGCGTAACGGCCAAACACATTACAGCTATAACCACTTTTGTCGCTTGTATAAAGAGTGGGCTAGCGTGTTGCAACCGTCGATGCGTCAGACCCATATCGCCGGAGAAAAACTGTTTGTCGATTATTGTGGGCAAACGGTGCCCATCATTGATCCGCACACTGGGGAACTGCTTTACAAGGCTCAAATCTTTGTAGCGGTATTGGGTGCATCTAACTACACCTTCGCCGAAGCGACTCGCTCACAACAGCTCGAAGACTGGGTAATGAGCCACAAACGGGCATTTGAGTTCTTCGGCGGTGTGCCGCAATTAGTGGTACCCGATTGCCTCAAAAGTGCCGTCAGTGTGGCACGCAATACCGATCCAGACTTGAATCCGACCTATCAAATGTTAGCCGCCCATTTCGGCACAGCGATCATGCCGGCGCGTCCCCGTAAGCCCAAAGATAAATCCAAGGCTGAAGTCGGCGTACAAATCGTCACCCGCTGGATTTTGGCGGTGCTGCGCCATGAAGTGTTCCATAGCCTAGCACAGCTCAACCAGCGCATTGGTGAGTTGTTGACGCGCCTCAATCAAAAGCCCTTCCAAAAGCTCCCCGGTAGTCGTGCATCTTTGTTTACCGAGTTGGATGCGCCTGCGCTAAAGCCCTTACCCAGTTACCGTTATCAGTACACCAAAGTGCAACAGGTACTCGTGGGCAAGGATTACCATGTTGATATAGAAAAACACTATTACTCAGTCCCTTACGCCTTACAGGGTAAGCGATTAACGGTACAAATCACGGAGCATACCCTGGTGTTTTATCACCATGGCAAGGTAGTCGCCGAGCATGTACGCAGTCAGCGTAAAGGTCAACACACGAGCCTGAGCGAGCATATGCCCGCACATCACCAGGCACTGCTCGAATGGTCGCCCGAACGCTTGCACCACTGGGCTGCCTCGATAGGGCCCTATACCGCACATTGGGTGCATGAGTTTATCCGGCAAGCCGAGCATCCGGCCCAAGCGGTAAGGCCCTGCTTGGCACTGTTAGGGCAAAGCAAAACCTACGGTAAAGACCGGCTAGAAGCGGCCTGTTTACGGGGCCAGCTGACAGGGGCTAACCGCCTGCACAACATTCGCGCCATGCTTAAAAATGGCTTAGAGCAGCAGCCAATCTACACCAACAAGCACGACCCACTGCAAGCCATCAGCCACGACAACGTGCATGGTGAGAGCTACTTCCACTAACGTCAATAAATAACAAGGAGACAAAGATGCAATTACGCGTCGAAGAACAACTTAGCCAACTGCATTTAGGTGGCGTGAAGCAAGCGCTCGCACAACAACAAGAGCAAGCCATGCTTTATCAAGACATGAGTTTTGAAGAGCGGCTACAACTGCTGCTCAGTCACGAACTGCTACAAAGAGAGCAACGCAAAATCAATCGGTTAGAAAAACAAGCCTGTTTTAGGCTGATGGGGCAAATCGAGCAACTGGACTATCGTGCCAGTCGAGGGTTTACCCCCGCACAGATCCGCCAGTTGCTAGAAGGTCACTGGCTGAGGCATCAACAAAACCTACTGCTAACCGGCGCGGCAGGGTGTGGCAAAAGCTATCTGGCCTGCGCTCTGGGACGTTACTTCATCCGCCAAGGCATGGGTGTGCGCTACTATCGCTTAAAAACGTTGCTTGAGGAAATGCGACTCGCCCAAGCCGATGGCAGTTACCCTAAGTTGATAACACAACTGACTCAAGTTGCGATCTTGATTTTAGATGACTGGGGCATGGAAATGCTGGATGCGAGCGAACGCAGTAATCTACTGGAGATCATCGATACCCGTCATGGCAAGGTATCCACCTTGGTAGCGAGCCAGCTGCCAGTGGATAAATGGTACGCCATGATAGGTGAAGCAACTTTTGCCGAAGCCATCTTAGACAGGCTGATCCATCGTGCTGTGAGAGTGACGTTAACGGGTGAATCG
>NZ_JAKKRK010000112.1:0-3777 GCF_025654545.1 Shewanella sp. SM20
ATGCATTACAAATTGTGAGAATAGAGTGGCTCTGCTTGAGTGCGCTGATTAGCGTAAATTGTTCATCGAGTCTGACATCAAGAGAGCGGTAGCCTTTTTTAGGATAAGATTGTGCTCCTCAAGACGAGCTATTTGCTTCTTCAGCTCACGGATTTCAATTTGTTCAGGGGTAATCGGAGATGCTTTTGGTGTGCCACCCTGGCGTTCTAGTTTTAACTGTCTCACCCATTTATCCATAGTGGACTTACCWACGTTCATCGCCTTTGCAGCTTCGATGATGCTATGGTTTTTATCGAGGACTAATTGGGCTGCTTCAAGTTTGAATTCAGCACTAAATGTTTTTCTGGTTGTCGATCTCATGTGTTCACCTAAAGTCATCTACGAGGTAATAATATCACCTCTATTTAGGTGGCCAAAATTAGTGTGCCATATATGGACGCCTCAGCTTTTACAACACCGTTGAATGATTGGTTCACTACCATATATTCGGCGTCTAAATAGGCTTTTTTACCCGCGCCATGATGTAAATCCGAAACCTATTACCTTATCACTACATCGGCATTTAATGCCTTGGCACAGTCAGGCTCTAATAGGTACGGTTGACCGTTTATTCATCAGTGCATGTAAACTGTTACGTGATACTTAACGTCTTACGCAAACGCTTTATTAACGTCGAAATTATCGTTACTCGTGAGGATCCGCCATCCTATACGCGCTATTTTATTGGCCAATGCGACAACGGCTTTGTGTCGACCTTGCCTTAACGCAAGTGCATTAAACCATCGCCCAAGTCTATCATCATGTTTGCTCGCAAATCGGCCAACGGCTCTGGCGCCGTGGATGAGTAAAACACGTAGTTCTGAGCTGCCATTTTTCGTGATCGATCCTAGTCGAACTTTTCCACCAGAACTCGATTGCGATGGCACTAAGCCACACCATGCAGATAATTGCCGGCCATTTTTAAATTGATGACCCGAACCTAATTCACTCATAAAGCTTGCTGTGACTAATGGTCCAAAGCCAGGGATCGACAGCAATGCATTGTAGCGAGGTTGGATTTGACATAGCGCTTTAATGTCGCGCTCGATTTGATTAATTCTCTCATTTAAAACACATAAATCTTCATATAAAAATTTTAACAGGTAATGAAGCGTATGAGACAGTTCATGCTCATTATTTGCTAAAATACGGCTAAGTGACGCTTGTAATTGCAACCTGCCGACAGAGAAGATCACACCAGACTCGCTCGCTAGGCTTCGAATTTGATTGACCATGGCGGTTCGATTTTGAACGAGACGACTACGTACACAACGTAATGCTTTAATGTCTTGTTGCTCAACAGTTTTAACTGGAACCATGTGGATATTAGGTCTGAAAACCGCTTCGCATATAGCGAGGGCATCGTTGGCATCATTCTTTTGGTTTGCAACAAATGGCTTAACATGTTGAGCAGGRATCAATTGCACTTGATAACCAAGAGCTTGAAATTGTCTTCCCCAGTAATGCGCCGTACCACAGGCCTCCATAGCAATAAGGCTACCTTCGGGGAATTGTCTAATTTTATCGAGCAGCTTGTTTCTGTTAACCTTTTTGTTACTCATGACAGAGTTATCCATAAGACAAACACAAACTTGAAAAACATTTTTGGCTAAATCGATACCAATAACTTTAATATCCATGATGGAAACCTCCAGAACTATTTGTCAGCTTTAAGCTTGGCATAATACTGCAAGCTTAGGTGCTGAGGCGTCCATCACATCACTACATAACAGCGTTCCCTTTGCCAAAGGTGCCAATAACCACATGGGGAGTCTATTAACTCAACTGGACGATCCCATGCTATGGGTCATGGAAGCACTCAAACAAAAGCAGCTGTATTTTGTCGATAGTATGACAACACGATTCACTAAGGCAGGGGATAACGCAGATAAGCTAGGCATTCCTTTACTAAAACGCCAACTGTTTCTAGACAATGATACTAGTGCCAATGCACTCGAGAGACAATTTAACTTAATGATAAGTCAGGCACATACCCAAGGTAGCTTGGTGGCGATTGCCCATCCTTATCCGGAAACTATGCGCTTCTTGGAGGCTAACCTACACAGACTTAAAACCGAGGGGATTGATCTGGTGCCAGCATCGAGTTTGCTCCCCATCGGTATTGCACTTAAAAGTGGTACTAATCCAGTTGCAGTACTGAAATAGAAAAGTCTGGCAGCAAGGCGACTAACTCATCACGGTTACTCACAATATCCAGCAAAGTATATTGATCCAGCACATTCAAATAAGCTTCAACAGCCTGAGCTAACACGCCTTTAAGCTTACAGGCTGGTGTAAATCGGCAGTAAGGTTTGCTGCAATCAATCGGGGCGAGTGAGTTTTCTAACACTCGAACTAACTGGCCTAGGTTAATCTCACTCGCAGGCTTACCCAAACGGAAACCGCCCATCTTACCGCGGATGGTTTCAAGGTAACCCATCTTGCCTAAATGATGCACTATCTTAGAGACATGATTTGGTGACAGATCAAACACCTGCGTAATTTCAGCAATCCTAAATAAAGTTGTTCTATCTGGCTGAACCGCTAAATACATCAGGGTACGAACGCCAAAATCGGTATAACGAGTTAACTGCATATTTCACCTGTCAGCGATAAACTTAATGAGAGGTCTGAGATTCGAGTTGGGTAATCAACCAAAGCGCCTCTTCGTTCGAATGACCACAAACATCTTCAGATGCATCGAAATCACTACAAACCGCAGGACGATCAGGCGAGCCGAAAATCAAACATAAATTGGCATCGCTCAATTGCACACAACGCTCACCCGCTGCCTTACCCTTTGGCATACCCGGAATACCGCTGCTTATTGAAGGCGCAATACAACAAGCACCACACCCAAGACGACAATTCATTTTCGTTACTCATGAAAGACATAAAGCATTATACCGTTTAATTTGTCCGAGATCAGTGTCACAGGTCAATACTGCCAAGTCGCGCACAGGAGGTTTTCAGAACGTGAAAGAAACAATATTGATAAAGTGGAATAAAGATCGGCAAAAAGTAGGTTTTGATTTTTAACATTGAAGCGAAAGCTTCATATTCTGATAAGGATTTCATCTACATGATAGCCGAGTATGAGGATAACCATGTGCTTCGAGCTCGAAGCATTAGCGTCACTGACACGAATTATCCGCGACGCCATAACGAAAAAAGCCTCATCTTTCGATGAGGCTTATCTCTTAATGTTGGCGGAGCGGACGGGACTCGAACCCGCGACCCCCGGCGTGACAGGCCGGTATTCTAACCAACTGAACTACCGCTCCTTTAGCTTAACGTCTGCACGTTAATCTAAATTAGGCGCTTGGCGATGACCTACTCTCACATGGGGAGACCCCACACTACCATCGGCGCGTTTGCGTTTCACTTCTGAGTTCGGGATGGGATCAGGTGGTTCCACAAGGCTATTGTCACCAAGCAAATTCTGTTTATTACCGTGTCCATCTCTGGACCACGTTAATAATAATTTGAAAAGCTGATTGTTTTGAGTCTTTAACTTTATCAAGTATCTGTATTCTGTCTAAGGCTTTTCGTACGACCTCCATGGAAGGAGGAAGTGCTAGAAAATGTCTGGAACATTTTCAGTAAAACCCATCTGGGTTGTATGGTTAAGCCTCTCGAGTCATTAGTACATGTTAGCTCAACGCCTCACAACGCTTACACACCATGCCTATCAACGTCCTAGTCTCGAACGGCTCTTTAGAGGAATTAAATTCCTAG
>NZ_JAKKRK010000113.1:0-2357 GCF_025654545.1 Shewanella sp. SM20
ATGGATGGTTCAATGCCTGTTGTGGCTAGTTGGTTTACACGCACAGCAACAGGGCTGGGATAAGCATTTTCAGGCCAATACCATTGGGCATCGAACGGTACTCTCAACGATTCGCTTGGGATTGGAGGTACTCAGGCGGCCTGATTATCAAATCACGGAGAAAGAATTGCTGGCGGCCTGGGTATTATTCGCCAATCAGTTGCTCAAATATGGCTATGCTATGGCTGATTTATGAGGGGATCCTTCAGTACTCTGTAGCAACTAAGGCAAGTGTTGAGCTTACCCCAATAAACGCCAATAAATTATCAAGCTGGGCGAGTGACACGATAGTCACTATCACGCCGCAACATAGGGCTAACGCAAAACCAGTGTTCGCGATTTGACTCGCCTTATCAAACGCATTTGCCCCTAAAAATCGGCTTACTAAGGTCGCAGTACCATTTCCTATCATGCAGGCCAAAGCAAAAATCATCATTTGTAACGGGAAGGCAATCGTCACCCCAGCTAATGCATCGGCACCGATGTATTTCAAAATAAAATAAGAGTCAACTAAGTTGTAGCTGCCGCTGAGCATCATGGCCAATGCCATGGGTAACGCAAAGCGCAAATACAAAGTAGGGATAGCTAACGTACCTAAGGACTCAGTTGACTGAGATCCTGAGTGAGATTTCCCGTGGGAGGGCGTTTCGGTGGCTGCCAAGGGTACAATGTCAGAAAGTTCAACATTGATACCGGCGGGTTTGAAAGTGTTAGCGGTTGCATGTTTCACAAACAATTCTCCTAAGTTTATTGGCATTCCGCTAAGCCAAACTTATTTGATTGCTGTGGGTTCGATATGAAATCGATTCGCAACGCTGTTAATTTATCAGAGTGATATCATCTTTTGCGGACAGGCTTCTCTGCAGCCTGCCGCGTATTATTCTTACTCATCCGCCCGATGTCAATCATCAGCTTGTCGTATTTGACGGTGGCATTTAACCACTTCACATGTTAGTAGTAGATGAGCGATAAATGACGCCATCCAACAAGCCACTTAAACCACTTTCTGTACAGCAAGTTATCGAAGATTCATTGCCTAGCGATAATATAATAGTCCTTGTACAAACT
The DNA here is from genome assembly GCF_025654545.1 of Shewanella sp. SM20. Taxonomy (NCBI): domain Bacteria; kingdom Pseudomonadati; phylum Pseudomonadota; class Gammaproteobacteria; order Alteromonadales; family Shewanellaceae; genus Shewanella; species Shewanella sp. SM20. Next base: position 1,108 of record NZ_JAKKRK010000113.1, read on the forward strand.
TCCTTTTAGTTACGACACAAGCTGTCGCACTTCTGCGTATAATATTAAAAAATAACGAATTGAGGTGCACTATGGATGGTCTAGTTATTGTGTCAATCAGCCTACTTACCTTGCTTGAAGTGGGTGATGTTCCATATACCTATCTGATGTTATGTTTCGCAAGCTGCCGTTTGCTGTAGTAAAAAACGTTATTGTTGATTTTACAGCTCGGGTGCAGGGTGTTGGTTCGACCTTATTTAAGGAAATTGAATTTTTTGCATAAATACTAACGACTTTAAGATCATGCTTCTTAAAACCCACATCATTACCGATGACGAATGTGGGTTTTAACCTTAGTGTCTATGCTTTAAGCTAAATCGTAAGTATATAAGTTTTAACAGGCAACATTGCTTCATTATATGAGTGATAATTGCATCGGTTTTTGTTGCTGGCGTATTTGCAGTACATCTTCAAATTGGCAAAGTGCCAGCACGCGCGACGAGAGGTAGCAACAAACCATCATCAAGTCCCCAAGCACAAACTTAGTTGATCGTACTAATACCCAAATAAGAGCAGGTAAGATGGCCAGAAGATATCGGCGAAAAAAAGCAAATCTCAGTCTGCCGCCAAACCTCATTTTGAGTGGCCACGCACACAAAACTGTGGCTTTTCATACAAAATGAGTTTGGGAAATACGTAGAAACTTTGTCAAAAAATATGATTTTAAGCGCTAATAAATCAATCTGCATCTGATTGAAGATTGCCGAAATATGACTTTATTTATATTTAATAATATAGTTTTTAAGTAATTTATCACTCTATTTTTATCAGAAGTGTAAGTATGGAATTAAAACGAAGACTATTTGAATTCAACGAAGACAATCTTTTGAGATAAAAAAGCATGATCAAAATAACTATAGGCCCTCCGGTATGATGGTTTTTTCTTGGTCGAAAGTTCCGATCACTTGAAGGGCTATTAGTTCAACATTTCTTATCCCGAGTTCAAGTTAAATAAGGCTCCACGCACTCCCCCTGTGTCAGGATTGTTGTCACCCCTTAAAATCATCCAATAATTAAATAAAGGGGGCGGTCAATGAGAGCTCAATGGAACGATATTCACCTGAACGTAAAGACGCTGTCTTAAAGAAATTATTACCTCCCCACAATATGACGGTCACGGAAGTGGCTCGCAGTGAGGGGATCTCCTACCAAACCCTGTATCATTGGCGAGATAAAGCCAAAAAAGAGGGTCGCCCTGTGCCAGGTAAAAC
>NZ_JAKKRK010000114.1:0-2210 GCF_025654545.1 Shewanella sp. SM20
CACAGTAAGCTCAATTTTGTATCACCGAGTGAGCGACATGCGATGCAAGATAAAGCGATTTTATCTAAGCGTAAGGAGGTACTAGAAGAAGCAAGATCAAGAAACCCTAAACGCTGGCCAAACGGTATAAGGAACTGTGACGTTATCGGTGAGGTAGTGTTGAACCCAGAAAAAGAGTCTGAAACTGAAACAAGAAATGCAGCTTAAAATTTAAGTAAAGAGTGCCAACTACCTTGAAAAACACCGAGGGTCTAACCAATAAGCTTCTGAGTTACGCTCCGTGCTTTTGGGGTTTGAATCTCGAATATCTTTAAGAATGTAGAATAAGGCGTGCAAAAAATAGTTGTCACTATTAGCTAAATCTCTATGTGGTTTAAGCTTTCCATCTTTCATTTGACCGAAAATATTGTGGAAATAGACTTTTGAGTCGATTTTATTCAGATCGTAGAATGAGTTTAGAAAATACGCTATTTTATCGAATATAGAGTACAGTGCCTTGAATGAGCTTTTGTAATGTTGTGCCTTTAAATTAGTCAATGAATGAGAGAAGTCATCTACTTTCTCATACGTTTCATTGAAAAAGTGTTCTTGTTCATTAGGGATGTTAATTGATGAAAAAAATAGGTATCTTGCATAGCAGTAATCATTCTTAATTTCATCAAAATTACCATGATAAACAAGATCTTCATGTTGCGTTAATGCACGATTAATTGCTTGGGTAAAGCTAGGGAGGGTGAAGCAATCAGTGTAAACTAATTCAGTAGTGTAATAATCATTTAGTTCATTAAGAAACAGCCGATTGTCACCACACCATTTGAGATATTGTTTTTGTTTTTGTGACTTAAAGTCTTCTTTGTAGCTCTGAATATTTGCAAAATCTTTTTCGTCACTACGTTCTTCAAACCATATTTTAAAACGCATGAAATTACTATTTTTGTCAAACACTGACTTATGGTTTTCTTCTAGTGTTTCAATGTGTTCAAGACCTAAGCAAATAAGTTTATACGCTTCATAATAGTGATACTTAACATGGTATTCGTCATATATATTCTCAGCAAGAAAGAGGGCGTTAGTTGCTTTGGCAATCATTGCAACTGGGTTTAAATCAATATCTAATGCATTGTCCCAATGTTCTAAAGCACATATAACTCTTCCTTGACGACTTAAGTAATTGGCTAAGTTAGTCTCGATTCTACTTCTTAGATTTTGATGATTAGCGTTTGGGTACTCAATCGACATAACTACATATAAAGCTTTGCGATAGTTTACTATCGCAATACCAAGATCTTCTGAGTACCATGCACTAGTATGGTATCTATAGAGTTCGGAGTAGCAGTTTGCTAACGTGTAGAAATACCTAGCCTCGATAAATGCGTCATCAAAAACAAATTTCCCTTGATCAATTGATTTTGTAAAGCCTAATAACTTTTCTTGTGTATTAGTGTTTGTCGCGTCAATAATCAACTCATCAGCTCTAGATTCAAATAGTCCAATAGCTGCACTATCGATTAGAACGTTTGTATTCTCTTTTTCCATATATATGAGACCATAGACAAAAATTACATCAAGCAGGAAACCATAGTATTGCTTCATGGTCTATACACTTAGTCTTTTTTTGTGCTTGTCTATCGGATGAAATCCATACTTTATCTAATACGTAAAAGTCTGAATAGAGTAAATAGCCTAACCAATTTCTTGTCCCAAAACGAGTCACATATCTTCTTTAAAACAAATAGGCTACACCGATGTTAAACAGGAGAGCCATGGTGATTAGCGAGACGACCGTCCGCCCCATGGACGGGGCGGTCGAGCATCCACGGATGGACTAGCTGCGTGTCGTCGAGCAAATACCATGGCTCGCCTATAATTCAGCGCTTTCAGAGCCAACTCAATTACCTCGCTTGCTCAACATCATTCCTATTTGATGATCAGTAAATTTGGTGTGTAACCCACCCACCAATCGTAAGCGTAACGCCAACCACACATTCCAATCCTAACTGATCAACTTTACCCTGTCTGCCATTATCAACTGCCAGGGTAATCATCATGCACCGTACCAAAGAACAATGGCTGGCCTTGTTTGCCGAGCAAGCCCAAAGTGGTCTCACCCAAACTGAATTTGCAAAACGTCAGGGCATCATTCCTACATATTTTAGTTATCGCAAGCGTCAGTTGTTGGCGTTTCAGGATGATGACGGTGGCTTTGTTGA
>NZ_JAKKRK010000115.1:0-2148 GCF_025654545.1 Shewanella sp. SM20
AACACAGCCAGCTAAATTTTGTCTCACCAGGGCAACGTCATGCACTGCAAGATGGCGCTATTTTAGCGAAGCGCAAGAAAGTGCTTGAGGCGGCGAAGGAAAGAAAACCGATGCGTTGGTCTACAGAGATCAGAAATTGTGAAGCGGTTGGCGCTGTAACACTCAACCCAGATAAGGCACCAGAAGAAGGCGTAATAAATGCAGCTTAATATTTAAACAAAGAGTGACAACTATCTTGAAAAACACCGATATTGCCCCAAATGTACATCTTGCAACGACACATGGCGGCCATCCTTTAATAAAGAAAAATGCAAATGGGGCCCAGTTGAACTCCCACCTTCACACAAGGCTGCATTTTTATTATTTGCATAAATGCCCATCACAGTATTTTGGTTTACATATTGACCATTACGCACTGTAATTTGATCCATATGATAATAGTTAGTCGCCCAACCGTTAGCATTTGTCACCCGTACTTGGCAGCGAGACAACACATTGACAGTCCCATCATGTGCGGAAGCAACCGAATAAGTCGGACTTCCCCATTGTGGCCAATCGTAGGATACATCGATTGATGATAGCGGATAGCCAGACCCAGTATGCGAATGAGCACCATTGGATTGCCATGAATATCCCTGTCGCCAAGGCATTTGCAGCATGTTACTGGGTGGCAGACTACTCGCGGTAATATTCGCCAATGGGACGACTTGTTGCATCGACTGAGTTGAATCAGCTACAAGCGGATTTTTAGCAACTGAACTCATTAACAACTCACGGTCAGTATTGCCAAATAATAATCTAAACTGCTCAATGAATAGGTCCAATCCCAAAGCGTGCTCACCCGTCATAACGGCATGTTGCTGTTGCTCTATCCTACGACCGTTTAACAAAGCCAATAATGCAAAACTCGATGCATTAACTGCGTCGGTACTTGGCGGGTATAGGCCTTTTAATTGAGACTCTTCATAGGCATAAAAACGTTGTGATAGCTGAGCCAATACATCTTGGAGTTGTTCCTCAAAACCCTGTTTATCCGATAATGTTCCCAAAGGTCGGTTAAGCGCTTCAGCTGTCGGAGACGAAATTAACTGAGATTGCATTTCCATCAAAGTCAGTATGACTTTGGGGTTAATACTATAATATCCAGCCCAATGCGTAATCGCCTCTTCTTTATCGATTAAATCAGGAACATTGACGTAAATAAAGTCAGCTAAATCAAACTGCGATGCATCTACGCCATATAAAAACATCAGATTATTAAATGGCAGTAACACACTAGGCATATCTACCATTTTCATTTCTTCTGCATCAATATGATACTGACTGGTTGGCATATCAGATGCGAACGATGGTAACGCTATTATCGCGGAGACACTTAACGCGCGGCCTATCCATAATGCCGTGCAACGTATTTTAAAAAAATTCATACTTATCAGATTCCTTTAGTAAGTCACTCAGATTAAATATTATTTTCAAATGCCAGCTTGCTTTAGACGTAATGATATTCACGACTAAATTTTTATAGCTAGAGAACATTAAAGAAGCTAAGTGACAATAATCGCCTATGCAAATAAGTGACGTATAAAACTGTCAACAAAAACTGACGCTCATTAATTTAAATGTGAGTTAAATACTAAAGTACGGAAAAAGTGAATAGGTAATTATAAAAACAAAAGAGTAATTTATTCGATAGACATTGAATTTTGAATAAAAACATAATGGTATTGGCCGATCCATTATAAAATCTATCGGTTCCACAAGAATAAATTGAAATTTACAGTGAATCCCTAATAAAAATGATCAATAACTGAGAATTTTCGACGAACTTAACAGAGGTCAAACACAAAGAATATTCCCAGTGTTTGACTCCATTAAATAGCTTGCGCGGTAATTCATACTAAATACTGAAGGATCCCCTCATAAATCAGCCATAGCATAGCCATATTTGAGCAACTGATTGGCGAATAATACCCAGGCCGCCAGCAATTCTTTCTCCGTGATTTGATAATCAGGCCGCCTGAGTACCTCCAATCCCAAGCGAATCGTTGAGAGTACCGTTCGATGCCCAATGGTATTGGCCTGAAAATGCTTATCCCAGCCCTGTTGCTGTGCGTGTAAACCAACTAGCCACAACAGGCATTGAACCAT
>NZ_JAKKRK010000116.1:0-2499 GCF_025654545.1 Shewanella sp. SM20
GGTGATCAGTAAGGCAGGAGTTGCTGTAGTTTCTCTTGGGTGTTGGCTTTGGGTAGCTCGGTTAATAAGCGGCATAGGTAATCATACGGCTCCAGTCCGTTGATTTTTGAGGTCTCGACCAGGCTGTACAGTGCCGCACTGGCTTGTGCTCCCGTCTTGGTATTGGCGAACAACCACGCCTTGCGACCAATCACGAACGGTTTGATGGCGCGCTCCGCACGATTGTTGTCGATATTCAGACAGCCATCATCCAGATAGCGGACAAGCTTGGGCCACTGATTCAGGCTATACGTAATAGCCGCTCCCAGTAAACTTTCTTTCGTGACACTCTCGCTTGATTTATCCAACCAGCTTTTGAATTGCGCGAGCAACGGCTTGGCTAGCGTTTGCCTGGCTTCATATTTCTTATCAGGCGGCGCAGTTTTTAATTTACTCTCCAGCGCATAGAGTTTCTGGATATGGTTAAGAGCCACATCGGCCTTACCGGTTTTGCCTTTACCCTGCGCTTTTTGGGCTTCGACGAACTTACGTCTGGCATGTGCCCAGCAGCCGACTAAGGTTGCGTGGGTTTTCTCATATCCGGCATAACCGTCGACCTGCAGATAACCGTTAAACCCCGCCAGGAAGTCGGTGGGATGTTTACTGCTGCGACTATCCTGATAATCAAACAGCACGAGCTTGGGGCCGGTACTTTTTTCTAAGCCACAGCCATATACCCACATATAACAGGTGCTTTTCTCAACATCCAGCACATTAACCGTGGTTTCATCTGCCCACAGCACGGGCTGTTTCAGAAGCTCAGCTTTCATTAACGCCAGTAACGGTTTCAGTTTCTCTGCACAGCTTATCAGCCAGCGGCTCATCGTTTGACGGCTAAGCTCAATACCGGCCTGATTAAACAACTGCTCTTGTCGGTACAACGGTAAGCCATAGTGCATTTTGCTGCTGATGATTTGGGCAAGCAGACTCGGTGTGGTCATGCTCTTAGGGATAACCGCCGGTGGCACATCGGCAATTTTAATGTCGACCTTGGTGTCYGTGGTTTCACACTGCCGGCAGCTGTATTTCAGCCGCACGTTTCTGAGCACCCGGATTTGTGCCGGTACGAACTCGATTTGCTCACTAACTTCTTCACCCATTTGATGTAGCGCATGGCCACAGCAAGCACAGGTTTTATCGTCAATGTCATGGATAACATCAACGCGCGGCAGCTCAGGGGCAATCCGTGGGCGGCGTGGCTTAGCAGCTTTCTTAGCGCTCTCGGTCGTCTGAGTATCTGGCTCTGTCGCTACTGACTCGTCTTCAATAAGCTGTTCGGCCTCATTTAACACCTCGCCTTCACCTTCATAGGTTTCACTGCTGGGGCTAAATTTCTGGTACTTCTTCAGGTTGTAACGCTCCAGCAACTGCTGCAACTTGTCCGACAGTTGCTGGTTAACCCGCTCTAATTTGGCGATGCGTTTATCTTTTTGCGCCAGTTTGCGCTCAAGCTTTTGCGTCTGCTCAAGCAGCATTTTCTTGAGCAGTGCAACGTCATCAGGTAAGGATTGAGGTGTCTTTTTCATGGCCGCTATTGTAACGGCCAATTTAGCTAAGTGCTTGGTAAGATTTAGATTGTTTTGGATGCGATCATAAGGATTTATAGCCGATCGTCATATCAGCCCACACTCTGGTAATGCAGTGGCTGATGGGCGGTGATTTTTTGGATATCGACACCTTGCAACAGCCAATGCCATTGCTGCTCGCTAATAGACAGTATTTTGCCAGGCATCTGCCGTGGCCAGCGGAACTTGTCTTTTTCAAGCCGTTTGTACCACAGGCAAAACCCGGTGCTATCCCAGTACAGTACTTTTAACCGGGTACGCTGCTGATTACAAAACACAAACAGTGCGCCGCTAAATGGCGAGAGCTGCATCTCTTGCTCGACCAGCAACGATAAGCCATTAATGGATTTACGAAAGTCGACCGGCTGTTTATGCAAATAGACCTTAGGCACATCGAGGAACATTTTCATGGTCAGAGCGCTCTTAGCAAGGCTGCTAACCACTGTGCATCGGTGCCGGCTGGAAACTGCAATTCGATATCGCGCTTGCGTAGCAAAATGGATTGATTCTATGTAGGAATGATGCCCTGACGTTTTGCAAATTCAGTTTGGGTGAGACCACTTTGGGCTTGCTCGGCAAACAAGGCCAGCCATTGTTCTTTGGTACGGTGCATGATGATTACCCTGGCAGTTGATAATGGCAGACAGGCCCCCTGTGTCAGGATTGTTGTCACCCCTTAAAATCATCCAATAATTAAATAAAGGGGGCGGTCAATGAGAGCTCAATGGAACGATATTCACCTGAACGTAAAGACGCTGTCTTAAAGAAATTATTACCTCCCCACAATATGACGGTCACGGAAGTGGCTCGCAGTGAGGGGATCTCCTACCAAACCCTGTATCATTGGCGAGATAAAGCCAAAAAAGAGGGTCGCCCTGTGCCAGGTAAAACATTA
>NZ_JAKKRK010000117.1:0-2214 GCF_025654545.1 Shewanella sp. SM20
AATTTCGACCTAACTAATTTCGACCTAACTCAGTCAAGGTCAGTGTCTTACATTCAATCAGTGCCTTAGAGGCCAGCATCAAGCTGTTTAATCGTTTTAGGTGAAGTTCTGGGCAGTATTGGTGTAAAGAATGTTGTAGGATATTGGCTTCGCGCATCTTGTTGTCCAAGTGTAGTTTTTAGCGAAACCATTTGATCATGCAACAAGATGCGCTTCCACTCTAATTTGATGATTTATTTGTAAATCATCAGGGGATTCTTCAGGCTTTAGCTTTAATATTTTCCCTAAACTTTCTTTGAATCTTTTTCTATAAACTGGATTTTCTTCTATTATTTTTTCTATAGCTAAAATACTATCCTCAATATCTTTTATAGTTAGAGAACTATGTTTTTTAGTTCCGCTGCCAGATAGATGAGAAAATAGTAGCAAATCATGGCCAGCTTTAAAGGCATTCTCTGCTGACTTGACGTATGAGAACTTTTCATATCTTTTTTCAATATAAATCTTTGATGCTTCCATATTAGATAGATCATCTGTAATCAATATTTTACTGGATAAGCTTTTCTTATCTAAAAGGTTATCACTTATAAAATTTTTATTGTATGTCACAGGAATGTTTTTGTCGTTTGTTTTTACAACTAGGTGTGAGGTCATTATTCCTGAGTATGAATCTTTTATGTCTTCGAATGATTGAATCTCAGACTTAATTTTTTCTAATGAACCATTATATACTGGTTGCTCTTTATGGGCATTTTCATATACATGACCATATGACGGAAAATGTTTTGCAAAAGCTAATATATGGCTATCTGACAAACCATCAAGATATGCCTTTGCATAAGGGAGCATGATTTTTTTGGATTCAGAAAACGACCGTAAAGATATTGAAAGGTTAGGTGACCCTTGTAATCCATGGTCAAGATCAAGGACTGGCCCTAATATTACATCTACACCTAACGCTTTTAGTTGATACCCTGAGACCAAGCCTGCATAGTATGAGTTTTTTATATCACCGGAAGAAGATAAAACTAATGGATTAGGAGGTGGGGTTAATGGATAATTTATAGATGAATACCCATACCCTTCAAAATCTGCGTAGATAAAAACGGGCGTTTTTACAGAACTGGAACTTTTCATCGTTATATTATGCATAAGATGAATAGCATTGTTGAATGCTAACTTCCGATTATCACCTTTCTTTAATTCAACAGAAGGGAGGTTATAACTATTTAGCATTACCCCACCGACATTCATATCTGTGATTAATTTATTTAAATCACTGCTTCCAGAAACATTCTTGTAATCAACGGGAATACCTACTACAAATAGCTGAGCAATTGATTTCTTATATCCATTATCTTTAATATATTTTTCCACATCATCTGATGCCATTACATTTTTGAGTATTATAAATAGTAGAAAAGCTTTAACTATATTTCTGAGCATTTAATTCACGACCCTGACCTAAAAAATTATTTAGAAAAACCTGGGACATATATGGTCACCTCGGGTTTAGTGAGGCTAATGTCCTACTTTATTTAAACTGCATTCAAGCTAATCTATAAATCACCTTTCACAGTAGGGTATTGGTAGTTAAAACAAGGACAGGACAACCATAACTTTTATAAAAAAATATATGACCTCCAAAATTTTCACGTATTCAATATCTAATACTTTACTGCCGCACTAATTCCCCTGAATCGTACGCTCTATCAAATTCTGCTTTTGCATCGGCTTTTTGGTTGATGCAGTTGACCATGTGTTCGTCAGACTTAAAGTTTTTACAGTCTTCGGGGACAAGATAATACTTGCGCCATGCTTCGGCTTTGCGTAGTCGCGCGGCCTCGTTTTGCTTGGCTAGTCTGGATTTTTCAGCCGCATTTTGCTGTAACTCTTGCTGAATTTGGTACTCAGCAAGCTGGCGATCTTTCGTAGCCTGCTGGCGAGCAAGTTCCGTTTGCTTTTGCTGCATAGCAAACTCATTAAGCCCTTGTGTCAGGCGGTATTCGACATAACTCAAATAGCCAATTCGCACTAACAAAGTGACCATGTAGTCGCTAAAACTCTAGTCGCTAAAACTCATCAGAAAGAGGACGGGTCCACCTATGAAGATTACTACAATCGGTTTAGATATCGCAAAGTCTGTTTTTCATGCTGTTGGTGTCGATAAAGCAGGCAAGTTAATCAAAAAGAAAATGCTTAGACGCAAAGACT
>NZ_JAKKRK010000118.1:0-1671 GCF_025654545.1 Shewanella sp. SM20
CGGTGTTTTTCAAGGTAGTTGGCACTCTTTACTTAAATTTTAAGCTGCATTTCTTGTTTCAGTTTCAGACTCTTTTTCTGGGTTCAACACTACCTCACCGATAACGTCACAGTTCCTTATACCGTTTGGCCAGCGTTTAGGGTTTCTTGATCTTGCTTCTTCTAGTACCTCCTTACGCTTAGATAAAATCGCTTTATCTTGCATCGCATGTCGCTCACTCGGTGATACAAAATTGAGCTTACTGTGCTTATGTTTGGTATTGTACCAAGTCACAAACTCTTCTACCCATTCCCGTGCCTCGGTGATGTTTTTAAAGCCAGAGCTAGGCCATTCTGGCCGATACTTTAAGGTTCTGAATAATGCTTCGGAGTAAGGATTGTCATTGCTTACGCTTGGTCTACTTAACGAAGCGGTAACACCTAACTCTTCAAGCTTGGCTTTCATCGTCAATGACTTCATCGGAGCACCGTTATCAGAGTGCAATACTAACGGTTTTTTGAAGCATTGCTCGCGTAGCATATTGCGCTGCATTAACTCGGCCGCAAGCTCACCACATTCTCGGTCATGGACTTCATAACCCACTATCTTACGGCTATAAATATCCTCAAACATATACAGATAATAAAAGCGTCCTTTGATGACCGAGGCTAAATAAGTAATATCCCAAGACCATACTTTGTTTGGCCCATCTGCAACGTAAGCATCTGGTTTGCTTCTTTTTGTTACGCCTTGGCTTCGCCCACGCCGATTTAACTGTTCATTGGCTTTTAACACTCGATAAAAACTCGACTCTGAAGCGATATAGACCCCCTCATCAAGCAGTGTCGGCACGATTTGTGAGGGAGGTAGGCTTGCAAACCTTGCCTCATTAGAGGTTGCCAATATCTGCTCTTGCTCATCATCATTAAGCTTGTTAGCAGGCTCCCGTCTTACTGCCGTAGGCCTTAAATCTGCCTGCACTTTTCCTGCTCGATACCAGCGGCGATACGTCCGTTTACTTAACTCTGCTTCAGCGCAAGCTTTGTAAAGACGCGCACCGTGGGCATAAGCTTCTTGTATTAAATCCACCAGTGTTATGCGCTTAGGCAAAGGCGTTAACTCTCCTCGCTGTCGTCCTCCCAAAGCGCATTGAGCTTTTTTCTAAGCACCAGTAAAGCCGCAGCTTCAGCGAGTGCCTTCTCCTTATAACGTAATTCTCGTTGCAGGGATTTTATTTCTGCCTTGTCTGATTTGGCTTGCTGCTTAATCGTTTTAGCTTGAACTTCACTCGTCTTAAAACCACCTAAACAATCTTGTTTCCACTGCTGAACTTGTTCTCGAAACAAGCCTTTTTCTCGGCAATATTGGCTGATTTCAGTTTCTGACATTGGTGCTGTTTCAATGAGAACTGCAAACTTAGCTTCAGCTGCCCAATCATTACTGGTTAATGTTTTACCTGGCACAGGGCGACCCTCTTTTTTGGCTTTATCTCGCCAATGATACAGGGTTTGGTAGGAGATCCCCTCACTGCGAGCCACTTCCGTGACCGTCATATTGTGGGGAGGTAATAATTTCTTTAAGACAGCGTCTTTACGTTCAGGTGAATATCGTTCCATTGAGCTCTCATTGACCGCCCCCTTTATTTAATTATTGGATGATTTTAAGGGGTGACAACAATCCTGACACAGGGGG
>NZ_JAKKRK010000119.1:0-1670 GCF_025654545.1 Shewanella sp. SM20
CGGTGTTTTTCAAGATAGTTGTCACTCTTTGTTTAAATATTAAGCTGCATTTATTACGCCTTCTTCTGGTGCCTTATCTGGGTTGAGTGTTACAGCGCCAACCGCTTCACAATTTCTGATCTCTGTAGACCAACGCATCGGTTTTCTTTCCTTCGCCGCCTCAAGCACTTTCTTGCGCTTCGCTAAAATAGCGCCATCTTGCAGTGCATGACGTTGCCCTGGTGAGACAAAATTTAGCTGGCTGTGTTTATGCTCATCGTTGTACCAGGTTACAAACTTTTCCACCCATTCTCTTGCTGTTGCTAAGCAGCTAAAACCTGATGCCGGCCACTGTGGGCGGTATTTCAACGTTTTAAATAACGACTCTGAAAAGGGGTTGTCATTACTCACCCGCGGCCGACTTAATGATGCCGTAATACCAAGCTCTTCCAGCTTGGCTTTCATGGTCAGTGACTTCATCGGCGCCCCATTATCAGAATGCAGCACTAATGGCGTGTTAAAGCATTGCTCGCGTAACAGACAGCGTTGGATTAGCGCAGCGGCATATTCCCCACTTTCTTGCTCATGAACTTCGTAACCCACTATTTTTCTACTGTAAATATCTTCAAACAGGTACAAATAGTAGAACTGGCCTTTGACGATTGAGGCTAAATAAGTGATGTCCCATGACCACACTTGATTCGGCCCATCTGCCCGATAACTCAACGGTTTGCTTCGATTGACCGCAGCCTGAGTGCGGCCACGATGGTTAAGTTGACCATGAGCATTTAACACTCTGTAGAAGCTGGATTCCGAGGCGATATAAATCCCGTTATCTAATAATGTTGGCACAATTTGCGACGGGGGTAAGCTGGCGTACTCCGCTTGATTGCACACACTTAATATCTGTTGTCGCTCATGTTCTTCGAGTTTATTTGCTGGCTCTGGTCGAGCTGCTGTTGGCCTTAAATCAGCTTGCACTTGACCTTCTCGATACCAACGTCGATAGGTACGCTTACTGAGGCCCGTTTCAGCACAAGCCTTATAAAGGCGAGCACCCTGGGTATACGCCTCTTGGATTAAGGCAATCAATGCTATGCGCTCAGGCAAGGGGGTTAGCTCTCCTCGCTGTCGTCCCCCCAGAGCGCATTGAGCTTTTTTCTGAGCACCAGTAACGCAGCAGCTTCAGCCAGCGCTTTCTCCTTATAGCGCAATTCCCGTTGCAGCGATTTGATTTCGGCTTTGTCAGCCTTAGCCTGCTGTTTAATGGTTTTAGTTTGTACTTCTGAGGTTTGAAAACCAGCTAAACAATCCTGTTTCCACTGCTGTACTTGCTCGCGGAACAAGCCCTTTTCACGGCAATACTGGTTTATCTCCGCTTCCGACAGCGGCGCTGTTTCAATAATCACGGCAAGTTTTGCTTCAGCCGACCAATCATCGGCTGTTAATGTTTTACCTGGCACGGGGCGACCTTCTTTTCTGGCAATATCTCGCCAATGATACAAGGTTTGCACCGCGATGCCTTCTTCCCGAGCGACCTCTGCGACCGTTAAGTTGTGAGGAGGTAATAATTTTTTAAGGATCGCCTCTTTACGTTCTGGTGAATACCGAGCCATATCGTTCTCTTTTGCCGCACCCTGTCTTTAAACATAATGATTATTTAGGGGTGACAACAATCCTGACACAGGGGG
>NZ_JAKKRK010000120.1:0-1482 GCF_025654545.1 Shewanella sp. SM20
TTCGACCTAACTCAGTCAAGGTCAGTGTCTTACATTCAATCAGTGCCTTAGAGGCCAGCATCAAGCTGTTTAATCGTTTTAGGTGAAGTTCTGGGCAGTATTGGTGTAAAGAATGTTGTAGGATATTGGCTTCGCGCATCTTGTTGTCCAAGTGTAGTTTTTAGCGAAACCATTTGATCATGCAACAAGATGCGCTTCCACTCTAATTTGATGATTTATTTGTAAATCATCAGGGGATTCTTCAGGGCTTAGTGAACAATTGTGGATATTCGACCATGAATCATCGTTCTCTCGAATTCGTGCAATTCAGTTATTAAAAAGCTTAAATATCCACGTTCGTGATGAAATCTGCATGTCAACCATTGGCTCTATTAAAAGGGCAATTGGAACAGGTATAGGTTTGAGTGTATTACCCCTATTAGCGATTGACGCTGAATTAGCAAGAAAAGACCTTATTTTATTACCTGTGGATGGATGGGATTATAAACGAACTTATTGGTCAATTCAGCGTGAAGGAGAAGAATTATCTGCATTAAGCATGAGTTTCCTAGCCTTTAGTAAGCTACTGTAAAATAATGTATACCAGCTATTCTTACTAGGTGAATTTAATTGATATCATCAGATCTTGGAATAGGATTTTTTTTAGTCTTTTTACTATGTGGTTTATTTTATACACACACATCCTCTATTACACTTTTTAAGCAATTTTATCGTATTTTTCCACTGATGCTAATGTGCTACACCTTACCTGCCATCTTTAGCTCGCTAAATATTATTGATGCAAGTCATAGTCAACTTAGCGAAATGGCAAAAACACACTTAATGCCTGGTTGTTTATTTTTGCTGATTTTAGGTACCGATTTCTTTGCTCTCAGTTTAGTGGGAAAAAAACTTCTCGGTATGTACGTGCTAGGTGCTGTGAGCATCTGTATTGGTGGTCCATTAAGCCTATGGTTAGGCTCTATATTTTTTCCGAACGAACTCGTCTGGCAGGGAGATAATGCTGCTTGGAAAGGCATGTCAACACTGATGGCAAACTGGCTTGGCGGAACCGCCAATCAATTGGCTGTAAAAGAAATCCACAGTGTCGGTGATGCCGTATTTGCGGTAATGATGGCTATTAATATTCTTTTTTCCGGTATATGGATGGTTATATTACTTTTCATTGCAGAACGCCAAGATAAAATCGATGATTTCCTGAAAGCTGATAAAAGCTATAGACCGATATTTTGCACTGAAGAATCCCCTGATGATTTACAAATAAATCATCAAATTAGGGTGGAAGCGCATCTTGTTGCATGATCAAATGGTTTCGCCAAAAACTACACTTGGACAACAAGATGCGCGAAGCCAATATCCTACAACATTCTTTACACCAATACTGCCCAGAACTTCACCTAAAACGATTAAACAGCTTGATGCTGGCCTCTAAGGCACTGATTGAATGTAAGACACTGACCTTGACTGAGTTAGGTCGAAATT
>NZ_JAKKRK010000013.1:0-92490 GCF_025654545.1 Shewanella sp. SM20
GGCAATGTTGTTGTGGGATAGAGCGATGCTGTCGAGACGTTTCATCATAGAAACCATCAACGACCAGTTAAAAAATATCTCTCAAATAGAACACTCTAGACACCGCAGCGTGCATGGTTTTATGCTAAATATGATTGCCGGACTCATCGCCTATCAATTGAAAGACAATAAGCCACAACTGAACCTCACTAACGCAGAGTTTAATGCTATTACAGTTATGGCTTGTTAAACCGATCTCAGGTTAATTAAATATCATGTAGTTAACTAATGGTTGTTTTATGTTCGCTAGTAACACAAGCTCATCAATTCCCCACCATAAAACTCACACTTGTAAAAAAAGGGAGCCAAGCTCCCTTCCTGCTTTTACGCCATGTTATTCCACTGCTAGGCAGACATCAGTAGGGCTAAAGCCCTTAAGCTAATATTTTGAATAAATGCACTTTTAATGCAGCAAAATCTGCCGCTAATTCCGCAGATAAGATGGGCTTACTCGCAACAGCTTCAAGCTCAGGCGGCAAGGGTAAGTTAAGCGTTAACTCTCTATCCACAATATCCTTAAATTTAGCGGGATGCGCCGTCCCCAAAAATATACCCACTTCATCGGGCACTAAGGTTAAAGATAAGGCCTTAGCCGCAATCGCCGCGTGGGGCTCAGACACATAACCGTGAGCGTGTAACTCGGCCAGCGCCTGTGACGTTTGCTCCTCCGATAAGCGAATACCCACTAAGCTACTCAGTGGCCAGCCTAATTTCTCACAAATGGCTTCCACACGCGGCCAGTTACTGGGTTCACTCACATCCATGGCATTGGACATAGTCGCTTGAGTCGGATTGGGCTGCCATTGGCCATTGTCTAAATAACGCGGCACAGTATCGTTGGCATTGGTCGCAGCAATAAAGCGTTTAACCGGTAATCCCATGGCTTTAGCGAATAAACCTGCGGTGAGATTGCCAAAGTTACCACTTGGCACTGAAATCACAGGATCGGCTTCATGGCGTTGTTTAGACTGGGCAACCGCTTCAAAGTAATAGCAAATTTGCGCGAGTAACCGGCTGATGTTGATAGAATTTGCCGAGTTTAAGCTCAGCCCATCGCGGACTTCGGGATCATCAAAGGCGCGCTTAACCAGATCTTGGCAGGCATCGAAATCGGACGAGACGGCAACTGTATGGATATTTTTGCCCAACGTAGTGAACATCTTTTCCTGTAGTTCACTGATCTTACCCTTGGGATAGAGCACCACCACATTGACTTTCTCAAGTCCATAGAAGGCATCGGCAACCGCTGCGCCAGTGTCGCCCGAGGTCGCAGTCAAAATGGTTAAGCGCGTGTCACCCACAAAGGCATTGACGCATTGCGCCATAAAACGTGCACCGAAATCTTTAAATGCCAGTGTTGGACCGTGGAATAATTCGAGGCAGGCACGCTGCTCATCGACGGCAACCAAAGGTAAATCAAAGTTAAAGGCACGCTCAACTAATTCATCGACCGCATCTTGGCCTAACTCAGAGGCAAGCCATGCGCCGAGTACTTTTTTACTGCGCTCAACGAATGGCAACGCCAGCAGCCCTTCAATATCGTCTAGTACGGGTATTTGACTAGGAAAGAACAAACCTCTGTCTTTACCTAACCCCAGTTGTACCGCTTCTTTAAAGCTCACTTTCTGCGAAGGGTGTTTTAAATTATATAGTTCCATGCTCAACTCAACCTTTTGATGCTAAACCTTAAATGCTAATTTGGGGTACTTAGTCTTAGCTAAATTAACGATTAATCGACTCTACGTGTGCCTTGCTCATCGAGGCGACACACGTGGGCAAAGCCACCCACCTCGATGAGATAATGCGCCTCTAACCAAGCTTTAGCGGTATTTGCCGTGGCTAAATCATCGGTAATCGAAAACAGCGTTGGGCCGCTGCCCGAAATCCCCGTAGTCAACATGCCTAAATCGGCTAAAGCGGCTCTGGCCTTGTCGTAACCCGGAATCGCGGCGGCGCGATAGGGCTCGGCTAACACATCCTTTAATACGCTGATCGCAAGCTTGGCATTCTGCTGGTAAGACGCATGAACAAAGGCGCTTAAATAACGGCCAAAATCGATAGTGACACTTTTATCATATTGATCAGGCATGAGTTTGCGCATCATTGCCGTTGAGAGTGAAATCCCAGGATAGGCCACAACCCAATACCATTCTTTAAAGCTGGGTATTGCTTCGCAAACTGTACCCGGCACATTGAGCATCAATTGCATGCCGCCCAAGTAACAAGGAGCGACGTTGTCATAATGCACACTGCCGCTGATCTTCCCTTCAAACTCGCCCATCAGTTCCAGCAGTGCTTGCTCGTTATAGGGTCTATCAAAATGTTCATTCAAGGCATATAACGCCGCCACGACAGAGCTGGCACTCGACCCTAAACCACTGCCGACGGGCAGGTTCTTTTCCAGTGTGAGTGCCACGCCTTCATCTGCTTTACCCTGCGCAGTTAAAAACTCCTTACTCATGGCTGTTAAGAAGAATTCGGCACATTGGTACACTATATTGTCTTTCGGATTTTCAGGCAGTTTATGGGCCCAAGCACCAGTCTGCGCCAAACTCACACCCGACGCTACCGCGGCGATAGTCACTCTGTCGCCCAGTAAACTACCATCAATCGGCGCTAATGCTGCACCGAGTAAATCAAATCCGACGCCCACATTACCCATAGAGGCTGGAGCGTAAACGGTCAAACTCATACACTCACCTCACGAGTCCAATTCAAGGTTCTTAATACATCGGCAAAGGCACCAGCAGCGGTCACTTCAGTCCCTGCGCCATAGCCGCGTAGCACAAAGGGAATGGGCTGATAATAGCGGCTATAGAACGCCAAGGCATTTTCACCGCCTTTAACGCTATAAAGCGGATCCTGTGCATCCACTTCGGCGATACGCACACGGCACACACCATCCTCAATTTGCCCAACATAACGCAACACTTTACCTTGAGCTTTGGCCTGCGCCACTTTTGCGGCAATTGCAGCATCAACTTGCGGTAATCGTGCCATAAAGCTTTCAACATCACCTGAATCATCAAACTCGGCTGGCAATACAGATTCAACCTGCACGTCACTGAGCTCTAACTTTAGTCCCACTTCACGGGCAAGAATGAGCACTTTACGCGCCACATCCATACCACTCAAATCATCACGGGGATCGGGCTCAGTAAAACATTTTTCCCGCGCCAGATCAGTCGCCTCGGAAAGCGTCATACCTTCATCGAGCATGCCGAAAATAAAGGATAAAGAGCCCGATAAAATACCGTTAAACTTATGCAGTTTATCACCCGCAAATAACAGTTTTTTCAGGTTATCGATCACAGGTAAACCCGCGCCGACTGTGGTTTCGTATAAAAATTGGCGACGCTGTTTTAATGCCGTTTGGCGAAGTGCTTGATAATAAGCATAATCGCGAGTGTTCGACTTTTTGTTCGGCGTGACCACATGCAAACCTGAGTTCATCACATCCAAATACAAATCCGACACTTGCTCGCTCGAAGTGCAATCCACCAGCACAGGATTCAGTAATTGTTGCTCTTTCACCCATGCAAGTAACGCTGGAATATCACAGGCTTGCTGACTATCGGAAAGCAAACTTGACCAATTGTTTAAATCGATGCCTGCGCTGTCGAGTAACATCTTGTTCGAATTTACTATGCCGCAAACACGGATACTGATGTGTTGCTCTTTGAGCATGGCGGACTGTTGTTTTATCTGCTCAAGTAGGCCTGCCCCCACATTGCCGCAACCCACTAAAAACACATCTAAATACTGCTGCACATCGAAAAAGCCTTGATGACAAGCCGCCACCGCATGCTTAGTCTTACGCTGCTCGATCACAGTCGAAATCGAGCGCTCGGACGAACCTTGGGCGATGGCGATAATGTTCACGCTTGCCTGCGCTAGCGCTTGGAAGAAACGCGCTGCCACCCCTTTGTGAGTGCGCATGCCATCACCAATCAAAGAAACGATGGCGAGCTCATGACGCATAGCGATAGGTTCAAGCAAGTCACTTTTTATTTCTAATTCAAACTCTTGCTCTAAGGCCCATTTCACTTTGGCCGAGTCAGACGTCGCCACACAGAAACTAATACTGTATTCAGAGGAACTTTGGGTGATTAAAGACACAGACACGCCGCTGCGGGAAATCGCCGCAAGGGTACGGCTCGCCATGCCAACCATGCCTTTCATGCCAGGGCCTGATATATCAAACATGGTCTGGTTATCTAAATTGGAGATAGCTTTAACCTGTAAGCCCGTTTCATCGGCTTGGTTTGATACCAGAGTGCCGGGCGCATCGGGGTTAAAACTGTTTTTGATATAACAGGGAATATGGAACTGGGCGATAGGCGCAATCGTCTTAGGATGCAGCACCTTAGCGCCAAAATAGGAGAGTTCCATCGCCTCTTGATAGCTGAGTTGTGATAACAGCTTAGCATCGGCAACCACACGGGGATCGGTATTATAAACACCGTCAACATCGGTCCAGATTTCACAACTTGACGCATCTAAACAGGCAGCAAGCACAGCAGCAGAATAGTCAGAACCATTACGGCCTAACGTCACCACTTTGCCCTGTTCATCGGCGGCGGTGAATCCCGGCATTACCCATACGCGCTTTTCACCTAATGCCAACGCACGAAACCTTGGCTTACTCACAGCGATATCGACCACGGATTCTAACGGCCGACCACGACCTAGAAACAAGGCGCGCGGATCGAGTTGAGCAGATGTGATCCCCTTAGATAGCATCACTTGTTCCATCAAGGCTGCCGATAAACGCTCACCTGCCACCACGATTTCAGCACGTATGCCATCAGGACACTCTTGCAGTAAGCTAATGCCACGTAATCTATCCTGCCAAATCACCAGCTGTGCATTAAGTCCAGAAAAGAGCTGTTCACTCTGCTCACTCGACAACATTGAAGTAACAGCATCTTGGTATAGCGAGGTAAATACCCGCTCAACATGCTGCAGCACAGGCGAATAATCTTCACCTTTGACTGCTACATCAACCATTTCTAGTAACGCATTTGTCACAGTCGCCGGGGCCGATAGCACAGTGGCTATGGGTTCAAGCTTAGATGACTTAGCAACGATATCCGCCGCCATCGAGAATCGCTGCCAATTTGCAAGCGAGGTACCACCAAATTTCATTACTTTCATCTTGTTCTCCTGTACCGCGCCCGACTTAGAAATAAGAGCTAGAAACAAAAAAGCCCGCTTCTTTGTGGGAAGCGGGCTCATCGTTAAAATTCTTTAGGGTGTATCAGCCCGCCCCCACTGTTGTTGTAGTGGTGGTTGTAATAATGGTAGTTACTACGAAACCTAGGCTATGCATGTGTTTGGGCTAATCCATGTTAATTTCTTGATAAACAGAATTGCTTTTTTTACCCGCGCTTGTCAACCCCTAAAATGGATTATTTATAGGCAAATATTAACGCTCGATAAAATACTGCATCAAGATTCGTTAATATGAAGTTTTCTAGGGGTAAAAATGCGATTTACGCAATAGATAACTGTTAACGTCAACGTAATGCGGCACGAAAAACATTAGATAATCACTTGTTTTTAATATAATTATTTATAATACATTTTCAAGTAATGCGTTATTTGTTCTAACTCATCACTCAGGCTAAATTGACAGGCTAACGAGCAAAAATCACATTACTCATCCTTTCTACCGTAAAGCACCGACAAATTTGCCTAAAAAAAACCTGTGCGATATCTAACATAAGCCACTTCAAATTATCGCCAGCACTAAAAAAGCACGTTATTATGCGCGCACATTACGAATTGGAGGCGATATGAAGATCACTCAACACAGCGCGGTAACCATTCATTACCGTTTATCAGATCAAGAAGGCAGACTATTAGAAGACTCTTTCGACTCTGAACCTATGCTATATCTACACGGCACTGAAAACCTGATCCCAGGTTTAGAAGCCGCATTAGATGGTAAAAGCAAAGGCGAAAAACTCGATGTCACTATTAGCGCCGAAGAAGCCTATGGGCCTTATCACGATGGCCTACGTCAAGCCGTGCCATTAGAAGCCTTTGGTGATATCGAAGATATCGTCCCAGGTATGCGCTTCATCGCTGAAACTGAAATGGGTCAGCGCCCAGTTCAAGTCATGGAAGTGAAAGACGATGTGGTTATCGTCGATGGCAACCATCCTTTAGCGGGCCAATCGCTCAATTTCAGCGTCGAAATCGTTGACATTCGTGAAGCCTCAGCCGAAGAAATCGCTCATGGCCACATTCATGCCCAAGGTGGTTGTGGAAGCCATGGACATGATCACGACCACGGCGGTGGATGCTGTGGCGGTTCAGGTAAACAAGAAGCGGGCGGCTGTTGTGGTGGTGGTTCAGACCACGATCATGGACACCACCATGAAGAACACGAAGCCTGCGACACACCTAAAACAGGCTGTGACGGCAATGGCGGCTGTGGTTGCCGCGGCTAAACAAAGCCTGATACCAGAAGTTAAACGAGAAGTTGTTTATCCGTAAGTGATTAAACTGCCATGGTTTAACCTTTTAAAATGCACGCCCTTAATTTAAGGTCGTGCATTTTTTATACACAAGCGTTTATAATATTCGTAATAGATAAATAACTGACTGGTAAATTGAAGTATTCAAATTTTATATGAATATTTTCAATTAGATATTGATATCAACCTAAGTTAAGCGACGGAGTGCTTATGTTAACCAAACCCCTTTACGAAATTTTGCCTTTTGGCTACATGGCGCTCGGTAGTTCGAGTTTTATTGCACTCGACATCAACTATGCCTTGATAGCGGCAACTGTGGTATTTGTATTAGGTGCGAGGATCTACGTTATGCGTTCTCAAAACCGTCGAACAGACTCGGCCAAACGACGTAAATCGGGTTATCTTCCCGAGATAATTTATAACTTTATACCTTTTATCTATCTCTTAGCGGCGCTGGCTATCTTTAAATTCCTTCCCAAGGATCTTTACCCAATTCTGGCTATCTGTTTACTCAGCTACGGCTTATACATTCTGGTTCGTCGTTCCCTCTATCGTCGTCATAAGCTTCCCATCACGCCTTAAGACTTAGTTCTATTCACCACAATAGGAGCAGATGATATTCATAAGAGTTGTATCCAAGTGAACACTAACCAATTAGTTTTTGAACTTTCGCCCTATGCTCAGAAGACATATTCTTCAAATAATTAGAACAACGTGTAATCGTTGCAATACTGACTTCATATTCCGCAGCGATATGCCTTTGACTCATTTCCCCGTCTAGCAGCAATTGAAAGACCTTCAAACGTCCGGCAACGGCACTACGTTCTTCTTCGGTTAACAGTAAATGAAACAACACAGAAAGATCTTCATAATTGCTGTGGCTCAAAATTTTTTCTAATACTAGATCCCAGTTAGCTCGCATAATCACCCTCATAAGTACTGTTCAAGCATTACATTAGCAGTCTAACAGATTTCGCCTACTTACAAATAAATTGTTACGTTTAGCAGTCTGATCCAGACAAAAACTGACAAAATTGCTTCTAGTACATCAAGTTAATTTGTGTACAATAGACGTGCAATGTCACACTTCGACGCTAATTTGTGAGAATACGATGAAAAAATTACTACTTACTCTCGTTGCCAGTACCTTATTGGCTTCAACTGCACAAGCACACAATTTCGAAGACTCTAAAGATGCAATTGAATACCGCCAATCTGCATTTGGTCTTATTGCTTATAACTTCGGCGATATGGCTGCCATGATGAAAGGTAAAAAACCTTTCGAAGCAGAAACCTTCGCAATGCGCGCAACGAATGTTGCTGCATTATCCAAACTTCCTTTCGAAGGTTTTATTGATGGCTCAGACAAAGGTGATACCGAAGCCCTAGCCAAAGTTTGGCAAGACAGAGCTGATTTTGATGCAAAAATGAAAACCTTCCAAGAGAATGCTGCCATTCTGGCTACTGTAGCTCAAAAAGGTAATCAAGCTGAAATCAAACAAGCCTTTATGGACACAGGAAAAAGCTGTAAAAGTTGTCACGACATTTATAAGAAAGATTAATTTGACGTTGTTTTTCCCATCAAAAAGCCTGCTAAATAGCAGGCTTTTTGATGTTCCCAAACTGAGTATAAATCTACAGAACTTGCACTATTGGCCACATTAAATAGCCAAATACCACTGCCGCGCATACTGTGAACAGCACTAAAGCAAGCCACTCAGACTTGAATCGAAGCTCGCTCTTCGCACTTGATGAAAAAGCAACCTTCGAGACTTTCTTGTAACCACTGATCATAGCACCAACTAACTTATCCCCTTTCATGGCATGAATAATCACAGCCAGTACATGAATGACACTCAGCAAGAGAATAAGGTTAAAGTTCGTTTTGTGTAACCAAGTCAAAAAACCACTGGTATCTGAACTGACATAGCTATATAGCGGACCTTCGGTAAAAATATCATCGGTCGCAAAAAGGCCTGTTACTAATTGAAGGCTAATGATCCCAATCAACGCGATGACCATATAGCCACCGATAGGATTGTGTCCAAGTACCACAGACATCCCTTTAGTTCGAATCGATCTCAAGTAATCGAGTACAACTTTGGGGTGATGAACAAAGTGGCTAAACCTTGCCGTATCGCTACCAATGAGCCCCCAGAGGATCCTAAATCCAATAAGGATCAGCAAACTATAAGCAAAAATTTGATGCCACTGCATTTCGCCCGCATCGGCACTCCACCATAAAAGTGCCAACAGACACACCATGCCCCAATGGAAAATTCGCGTGGGTAAATCCCAGACCTTAATTTTAACATGTTCAGTATTCATAAAATGGGCAAACTCAAAGTGACCGAATGGAATAAGTAGAGGTATTTTATCGGGATTCGGGATGAAACTTAAAGTAAATATAAGTAAATAAGGGCAAAGACTGCGGAGTTATCCCATCGAATATGACCCCATTTAGCTGGCAATACAAGGCTTTTGGGCCAAGAATTATTGATATTTGTCTAAGTGATCAAATATCCAACGAACAGTATCTAATGGGCACAAAAACGTGATCTACATCTCGTTTTATAGTGCGAACCTTGGTAATCTGAAATCCAAGGAAACAACAGAAGGTTCGAAATATGCTAAAGATTACTAGCAAGCAACTTGAAGTCACATCTCCTATTCGCGAACGCATTGAAAGCCGTTTTGAAAAACTTTCAAGGCATGATGTGCAAATGATAAATCCCCATGTAATCATTACGGAGGAGAAACCTGGTTTCAAAATTGAAGCATCGGTTGGCATCCCAAATGGAGAACTCTTCGCTCAAGCAAAACATGAAAATTTATATACTGCGATTAACGCTATGGGCCAAAAATTAGAGAAGCAGCTCAATCGCATAACACACAAACCTGAAGCTCAACGCTCCACATCACTAACACCGACTAATAATGTTGTTGAAATTGACGACGAGTACGAGGAGGAAGATGCGGCATAATTTAAATCTGGTGAGTGCGAGAAACGCATCACTTTGAGAGCAATAAAGTAGAAATATTTAATCAGATCACAGTTTTTACAAAAGCTTAGTGCAATCATTTTAATGATGAGAAAAACAGTTCTTTTGACTAAATACCTACTACACTTTACAAAGTGACAGCAAGAATCGAAGTGGTGCGGATTTAAATCGTTTCAAATGTTGATTTACTTTAAATTTTGATTTACAAATATTGATTAACAGATCTTAAGTTCTAAGTAACGTTACTGGATATAACTAAGGAGCACTACTAATCTAAGCCTTATAGTTTTAAGCACTAAGGTTTTAAGTACCAAGGTTTACTGTTAATGATTAATTTTACTTATAATTTCTACGTTTAAAATTTCAAGTTTTACTTTCAACTAGGTTCCACTTTCAATAGCAAGTTTGGAAAGGAGGCAACACAAAAGCGAACAATTTGATTTTAGAAACAATCAAGTATGTTGGCATTCACCAAAAGCAGTACTCAATTTTGACCCAATATCAGGATGAACACCAGAAACAGGCGGCATTGCTGAATACCAGAGTTAACATAAGGAGCCGAGTACAGTACAACGAGTACATTAGCAAAACCTTTAACTATCAAATTGTTTATATTCACAATGGAGGCTCAGGTAAACATAAACAAAAATCACATTTACAAAAGCTATATGAATAAAAGCGTTTATTGTAAAACGGGTCAGCACCAATACGTGCTAAACACTGAGATAAATGAGGTAACAACTGTCACGTTTAGTTAGATGTAGATTAGTTATATGAAGAGAGTCATATTTACACTGATATGTTAGTTAGCGTTTTTAGCGTGTGATTTAATGTAAGTGTTTAATGTAAGTGCAATACGTTGATTTGATTAAAAGTCATTAGTTTACTTAGTGTTATTTGTATAGTAAAAACTGTAAATCGTATAAATGTTTATTTATGTAATGTGTTAACGTTTACCATTAGTTGAGTTTTGATATTTATAGACACCTTAAATAATGTTTACTTATCAACTAAAAAGGAGGAAATCTAGACTTGACGAAAATTGTAATAACAGTAAATGAGAGCTTTTTATACGCTCCATGTATTAAAATGTTAGGTTTTAAAGTAAAAAGTAATAATGGTAATAATGTAAGTAGCAAGACCTAAACGCGTGACAAGGCTAAGCTGTTCTTACAGCAAAATGTACCTAGTACAACCAATGAGCCGTAAATCGTTTATTTTTAAATGTTCGTTTTGTTAGTGTTAGTTTTTAATGTTATAGCTCCATGCAAGTGTTAATTGTTAAAATATAAGTGCAAGACATGTCAACGTAAGTTCGCTGGTACTGCAAACTGCATAGTTTCAAGGTTATACGCTATGCCGCATAAAGTACTTGTTAATGTTCATTGTAAATGCAAGTCGTTATCTAGTGAGTTGTCAACGTTTTACTGTTACACGTAAATGTAAGATAAACGAATGTGTTACCTTGTCCCACACTGACCATAAGGAGGATAAACTCGCTTGACCATATATACATACTTGAACCAAACCAGCGCACCCTCGGGTGCGCTTTCTTTTTAGATTACCTTTAAGAAAGTTTTGATTGACAGCTAAGCCCTAGCCCTTTAGTTTTAAGACCATGAAAATGATAACTGCAGTTTTTTTTACTTTCTTTTTTACACCCCCACTCTAGGAGGCGGATTTACTGTGTAAAAACGAAAGTAAAAATCCAAAGCCTCCCAACTGGGAGGCTTTTTTGTCTTAAACGATTGATAAAATACATGGCGGCAATTGAGGTCAGAATGCATACACCACAGCCTTTAAATCAAACCCGAGAGCAGATCACCCATCTGGATAATGAACTGCTGGCATTACTCGCTGAGCGCCGTCGCTTAAGTTTAGAAGTAGCCCGTAGCAAAGAAGTGGATGTCAGACCCATCAGAGATACTCAAAGGGAAAAAGAACTGCTCGCTCGCCTCGTGAAAGAAGGCAGAGAGAAAGGATTAGATGCCCACTATGTTATCTCCCTTTACCAGAGCATCATTGAAGATTCAGTATTGAATCAACAAGCTTACCTTCACGGCCGCGCCAATCCAGAGACACAAAAACAACAGTATTGTATCGCTTACCTCGGTGCTAGAGGTTCATACTCTTATCTCGCAGCTACACGCTATTGCCAACGTCGCCAAGTTGAAATGCTGGACTTAGGTTGCCAAACTTTCGATGAAATAGTGCAAGCCGTTGAGTCTGGACATGCTGATTATGGTTTCCTGCCGATTGAGAACACATCTTCAGGTTCAATCAACGAAGTCTACGACGTGCTACAGCACACCAGTCTGTCGATTGTTGGCGAAACGACGATTGAAGTCAGCCATTGCCTACTAGGAAAAGCTGGCAGTAAATTAGCTGAGATCAAAACTGTCTATGCCCACCCTCAGCCTATTAGCCAATGCAGCAGATATTTAACTCAACACAAAGACTTGAGACTGGAATACTGCTCAAGCAGCGCAGAAGCAATGGAAAAGGTAAACCAAAGTCCAGATAACAATGCAGCAGCGATTGGCAGCGCCGAAGGTGGTGCACTCTATCAACTTGAGTCCATAGAAGCAGGTTTAGCGAATCAGAAGATCAACCAAAGCCGCTTTATCGTTGTTGCACGCAAAGCCGTTGCCGTACCAGAGCAGTTACCCGCTAAGACTACATTGATCATGGCAACAGGCCAAAAAGCTGGTGCTTTAGTGGAAGCCTTACTGGTTCTAAAAGCGCATCAGTTAAACATGAGTAAATTAGAGTCACGCCCGATTCCAGGAACACCTTGGGAAGAAATGTTCTATTTGGATATCGACGCGAATATCTCCAGTGAATCTATGCAGGCAGGTTTAAAACAACTAGAGCGGATCACCCGTTTTATCAAAGTATTAGGCTGTTATCCTTGTGAAACAGTCAAGCCCACACAGCTGAGCAACAGCCAGCTACTGATTGAGCCCAGCACCTCTAAGGATCAAGTCATCAGCGAAAATGGTGCTAATGCCAGTCCAGTTCGATATAGCAAAGCCTATAAAGAGCAAGCCAGTGAAATCAACTGTGGCGCAATGACAATCGGTGCAGGGCATGTCTGTGCCATAGCCCAAATCACACTGAATAATGACATTTCACATTTAGCATTATCGGCTTTCGAGCAGCAAATGAAGCAGCTTAAAGAAGCGGGATTCCAAGCCGTTTTGCTCTGCGCGGTTAATCAACTGACTATGGCAGAAGTTACTCTCGCTAAACTACGCCAAATCCTGCATCAATATGGCCTAGTGTGCATTATTGCCATAGCGCAAGAAGCCGATATGCCATTAGCAGTCCAGCACGCCGATATGTTATTCCTCGCAGGCAAGCAGATGTTTAACCAAACTTTACTGACTCAAGCTGGAACCCTACCGATACCATTAATACTTGAGCGTAACGATATGGCAAGTTTTGAAGAATTACTCACGGCAACAGAAGTCATTTTAAGCCAAGGCAATCAGCAACTTATCCTGTGTGACTCAGGCATTAGAACCTTAAATAACGCCAATCTACCTTCACTCGATTTAGCGAGTCTGATCCAGATTAAAGCCACGAGCCATTTGCCGATTTTGATCAACCCAAGTTATGCCGTATCAGATGATGCCCTATTGATTCAAACACAAGGTATTAAACAGCTTAAAGTGGATGGATTGATACTCAATTGTCCACTAGCTAGCAGTGATGACCATGAGTCGCTTAACTTAATAAGCGCTGTGGTACGGGAATTATATCGGGCGAACTAACGCTTTGATCTTGATTGATTTAATTTAAAGTGAAATGTGGTTAGTTCGAAGTGTGTTAAGGGATAAATAAGACATCTTTTATCCCTAATTGACTCAGACAAGCCTGCTAGCCAGTGTGATGACTAGCAGGCTTAATATTGTTTAGTATTGCAGCGCAGCGAGCTTTTATGCATTTTAAGAAGAGCCAACAGCACTCGATGGTTCAGTAACGGCATTACTCCTACGGATAAGCCCTGTCATAGTAGAGCCCTGCACTAGAATCGAAAATACGACGACGGCATAGGTCATCACTAACAACAACTCCCGCAGCTCCACACCACCAATAGCATCTATGACGATACCCTCTGGCAAACTCATCGCCATAGCGAGGGCTAATCCTCCCCTTAAGCCACCCCAAATCAAAATCGTCTCTGCATAGGGGTTGTATGACTTAAACAATCGAAAGCCTAAATAAGGTAATAACACACTCATTGCACGCGCCAACAAGACTATTGGTATAGCCACAAACATAAACCACCATAATGGTGCTTTGAAAGTGACTAACAAAAGCAATAAACCAAGCAATAGGAAGAGTAAGGCATTAAAGAAGGATTCAATCAGCGACCAAAAAGTAAATAGTTTCACTCGCTCGTTGCGAGCAAAAAACTTAGGCACACTGAAATTTCCTATGATGATCCCCGCACTCACCATAGCTAAAGGACCTGAAACACCAAGCACATCCGCCATGACATATCCCGCGGTTGGGATCAGCAGGGTAACCAGCATTAATTGCGTTTCTTCCTCGCAGTAGTGGAAAAAATGATGCAATAAAAAGCCAAGTACGCCACCGTAAATAACCCCACCTACCGCCTCACGAATAAATAACTCAGAGATATGGATAAACGTCAGAGGCTCGGTGGAGAAAGCCAATTGCGATATTGCCACAAAAATCACTAACCCTATGCCATCGTTAAATAAAGATTCTCCTTCTACTTGAATCGCAATATCTTCCGGCGCCCCCATTTTCTTTAAAATAGCCAAAACAGCGATAGGATCGGTGGGCGAAATCAAGGCGCCGAACAGTAAGCAGTGGCTGAATTCTAGCGGGAGACCTAGCATAGGCGCGAACCAAAATAACAGCTCACCTATAATAAATGTCGACAATAAGGTGCTTATAAAAGCAAGGATTAGGATCTCCCACTTTTGATGCCTCAGTATTTTTAAGCGGATTTGTAATGCGCCGGCAAAGAGTAAAAAACCGAGCATGCCATTGAGCAGTAAAGCTTGAAAATCGAGTTTCTCTAAGCCAGAGACAAAATACACATAAACGTCCCCACCTAAAGCCTTTCCCCCAAGGAGCAACAACAAACTCATTCCTAGGGCAATAGCAGTAATGGCCACAGTTTCCTGCAGTTTATGGACGCGAGAGGAGATAACCGAAGTCACTAGCGCCAATGCGCAGAGGACACACAGAATTTGGTAGCTGGACATAAGAGCCTCTAAAAATCATCAATTTAGAGACTCTAGCACAAGTTTAGATTTCTAAACCATCCAATAGACTTAACCACCCTTTAATGATCCTGTGGCAAAACCAAATGATCCCAAAGAGATAAATCGAAAGACTGAGCCAAGTCAGTGGAACGCAATAGCCGAGCACTAGTAAGCCAAGAAAGGCGAGATTAGAATGCCGTTGCCAACGTAAATGCGACGCCAATAATGGATTACCATGGAATTGGCGTTGGGAAACATTAATGAACAAACTTAGCAGCACAGGAAGTAATAATAAGGGAAAACCCGACATCAAGGCGTACAACAAATGTCCCAGAGTACGGTCTTCAATTTTTGCGGCATAAGTGGTTGTCATTGTCATTGAGAGACTCCAGCCAGACTAATAGACTGGGCGCAAACATCATACGCCCTTGTCATTAACCTTACGTTCTCACTGAGATAAGCGCAACTAAGGATTAGAAATATTTCCATCCATTTAAAAATAAGTCACAAGTAAATGACGCTAATTAGCAGCACGTTAAAGTTTAAGTGTCACGTCGGATGCTAATTTTGTGGAGCAAGCGAGTACAAAACCGGCTTCAATTTCTGCAGTAGTCAGTGTCATCACGCTTGTCGATACCGTTTCGCCCTCCAAGACTTGACACTTACACGCGCCGCAAACGCCCGAACGACAGGCCGCAATAATCGGCAACCCTTCCGCCTCAATTCCCTCCAGCAGACTTTGTCCTTGATTTAGCGTCGTGCTTCGATCGCCAATAGACAAGGCGAAAGCCACTTCTGGTGGGTTTTCACTCGTTCCATCTGAGGAGTTTGCTTGCATAAGCTGACTACGGGCAACTTTCTCGGCCGTGGCAAAACTCTCATGGTATAACCGACTCATATCAAAATTGAGTTCGACCAATAAGGCTTTTACCGCTTGCATATAAGGTTCTGGCCCACAAAGGTAGATAGTACGCTCTGCAAAATCAGGTACTAAGGTTTGTAGCATCTGTGCACTTAACCGCCCGAAATCGAATGCTATCTTTGGTGAACACCCCAGTGTTTCAGTGACAGTCTCAAGTACGTAGCTGAGCTTAAATGCATTAAAACGGTTGGCCATAGTCGCCAATGATGACTTAAAAATAATATCATTCTCTGATCGCGCACTGTGCACAAATGCAATATCGGCATCAATTTGTGTATCAGTCAGATAACGCGACATAGAGTACATGGGGGTAATACCGCAACCAGCACTCAAAAAAAGGTATTTCTGCGCCGTTATAGCTAACAAATTAGCATCTAACTTTTCAGTCTCTGGCTGTTTATGGCTTAGCCGAGCAATATCAAACAGATTAAATTGCCCCGCGGGCGGCAGCACTCGTACACTCTGGCCGAGTAATAGATTGTCGATAAGATAATTAGATACGAGTCCACCCGCAACACGCTTAATCGTCACCATCAAGGAATAGGGCCTAGATGGCGATGATGACAAGGTATAACTGCGGCACACTTGCTCGCCATTAATCTCAAGCACAAAGGTCATAAACTGACCGGGTTTATAGTCAAACTTCATCGGCTCGCCCACTTGAAAACGAAAACTCACGACATCCGAGGTTTCATTCCAGCGTTCGACGCACACTAATTGATTAACACTTCCGGGTTTATGGGGCGAAACCGATAATGCCCGCGCTCCCGCTATCACACTCATGTTCATAGCATTTACCCACAAAACACCGCGGCCTCAGTAAACAAGCCAAAACCGCAGTTCAGCAACAATTCTTGGTTGATTTAAGCCACGTTTAACATATTTTTTAAATCGGCTTCGACTGTCGTGGTATTACGCAAGCCAAACTTATCTTCCAAAATTTTGGCTAAATTGGCCGTAAGGAACGCAGGTGGCGTCGGGCCTGTTCGAATATTTTTAACCCCGAGAGACAACAGTGTCAGCAGTACTACAATGGCTTTTTGCTCAAACCAAGAAAGCACTAAGCTCAGAGGTAATTCATTGATATCACATTCAAACACTTCAGCTAATGCAATCGCTAACTGAATCGCTGAATAGGCATCGTTACATTGGCCCACATCGAGCAAACGTGGAATACCGTTAATGTCACCAAATTCGAGCTTATTGAATTTGTACTTACCACAGCCTAGCGTCAGGATTATTGAATCCTTAGGTGTGGATTTAGCAAGTTCAGTGAAGTAGCTTCTGTCGGCTTTGTCGCCATCGCAACCGCCAACAAGAAAGAAATGCTTAATCGCACCACTCTTTACATTTTCAACCACGGCGGGCGCTGCGGCCATCAAGGCATTGCGGGCAAAACCAATAGTGATAGTGTGTGGGATTTCATCATAGATAAAGCCTTCTAAGGCTAACGCTTTATCAATGACAGCCGAGAAATCATCTCCTTCGATATGCACCACACCAGGCCAGCCCACTATGCTGCGAGTAAAGATACGATCACTATAACTACCCACATTTGGATCGATAATACAGTTAGATGTCATCACCACAGCGCCAGGGAAATTGGCAAATTCTTGCTGTTGATTCTGCCAAGCACTGCCGTAATTTCCGACAAGATGAGCATATTTTTTAAAGGCTGGATACGCCAGTGCAGGAAGCATTTCACCGTGGGTAAACACATTGATACCCTTGCCTACAGTCTGCTCGAGAATAAGCTCTAAATCCTTCATGTCATGGCCAGAGACTAGTATGGCTTTGCCCTTAACTGACTTAGTGTTGACCACAGTTGGCTCAGGATGACCAAAGGCTTGAGTTTCACCCGCATCCAGCATTGCCATTATGCGGTAGTTCAACTGACCTATGTCCATAGCCGTAGTAAACAGCTTATCGCCATCAACACTCGGCTCACCTAAGAAAGACATAATTTCATGGAAGCGCCCTGCCACATCAGCATCAGTCTGACCCAACACGCGAGCATGCTCCATATAAGCAGCCGCGCCCTTAAGACCATATAAACACAATAACCTCAATCCCATGATGTCTTCATGAACTTCATGCTTATCTTTATTCAGCAATGCAATCGGTGCCTGCGCTAGCATTTCAATCTTACTGGTCCCCAGCACTAACTGAGCGACTTGCGGCACTTGCTCAGCAGCAATACCGGCTTGTTCACAAGCCGCTTCGTAAGAAGCTTTTAACTGAGCACGATACTTAGCCGCCTGCTGGATATAGGCCATAATGCGCTCATCATCGAAGTTGACGTTGGTGAGGGTCGCGAAAAAGGCTTTAGGCACAAAACTATCAATTTCAGCATCGATAATGCCCAGCTCGCGAGCTTTAACCGCATATACAGACACGCCTTGCAGCATGTAAATCAGCAAGTCTTGCAGATCGGACGTTGCCGCCAACTTGCCACACATACCTTGGGAATAACTACAACCATTGCCAGCGGGTGTACGAATGGTTTGCTCACACTGAATACAGAACATGGATAGACTCCTAATTTAAATTCATGCTTTATATTTGCATGTTTAAAACTAGTCTACCTAAACGTGCCATAAGCGACAGTCATTTCTAAAGTGAGATGCTAAATGTTAGAGAAAGATCACCTTAAGCAATTGCTAATTAATACAATGTGAACTGTTAAAAATCCATAAAAAAACGCCCATCAATGATGGGCGTTTTAAAAAGTAACTGTTTATTTATTAATTGGTTTTCATATCATTAACCGATTGCAGCATAATACGGCTTTCACGCTGGAATTGAGGTGCAAAATCCCCAAACCATTTGGCGACACTTTGGAACTGCTTAATAAACTCGTTCCTGTCACCCCGTTTTAGCAGTTCTAACGCTTCACGGTAGTTATCTAAATAATCACCAATAGCATGCTGGCTATCTTGCTGGGCAAAAATAATATCGGCGTAAAGCTCTGGGCTTTGGGCGAATAAGCGCCCTACCATAGCCAATTCTAATCGGTAAATCGGCGAGCTAAATTGCAGTAAAGTATCGATATCTGCCTCTTCCTTACACAGATTCAAACCATACACAAAGGTCGAGAAGTGACGCATTGCCTGCACTAGCTGCATCGCATTGTCGTGACGCTCTGGTTCTGCTTCGACAATCCGCGCGCCCCAAATGGCGATCTGCTCAAGCAACCACTGGTATTTTTCCGGCGAGCGACCATGACACACCACCACGACTTGCTTCGCCAGACTGCCCACATCAGGGCCAAACATAGGATGAAAACCAACGACGGGACCAGAATGCGCCTCAAGCATGGCTTTAACTGGCTCAGTCTTGATGGAGGTCAAATCCGCCAGAATGCAGTCGGCTGGTAATTGGGTCAGTTTTTCACGAATAAGCTCACAGGTAATCGCAATAGGCACTGTCACTAACACCATGCCCGCATCGGCAAATAAGCTATCCGCTTGCTGCCAATCGTCTTTATCGAGCAAATTCACTTGGTAGCCGGATAAAGTCAGCATTTGTGAAAATAGTCCACCGAGTTGCCCTTTACCGCCGACAATCACCACTGAGCCAAGATCTTTTTTAACTTGCTTAAAACCAACATCTTTTTCATTGAGGTAAGACTCACGCATCAAGCGACGCAAAATATCTTCGATCAACTGCGGCTCGATCCCCATAGTTTTTGCTTCTTCACGGCGTTTAGCCAGCATGGCTGCTTCACGCTGAGGTGCATAAATAGGTAAACCGGCGCCGTGTTTCACCGTGCCCACTTGCGCAACGAGATCCAAGCGCTTACGCAGTAAGTGCAGTAATTGCTGATCAACACCATCAATCAGGCCGCGAAGGTGTTCTAATTCGGCCGTTGTTTTTTCATTCATACCTGAGTCCATTAAGCTGTAACTAATTTAAGCGTTAGCTACTTTCAGCATATCGAAACGCGTTGGAAGTATTGAAGATAACTTCGCTGCGCCTTCCCGTAAAATGGTTTCTGTTTTTTCCCAACTAATACAAGAATCTGTTACAGAAACACCGTAAGCTAGCTCGCTTAATGGCCTATCACAACTTTGATTGCCTTCATTTAAATGACTTTCTAGCATGACGCCAATAATCGACTTATTGCCGTTAAAAATCTGCTCGAACACATTTTCACAGACAGGCTTTTGGCGGCTGTAGTCTTTGGATGAATTGCCATGGCTGCAATCGATGATCAAACGTGCATTGAGTTTGGCTTTATGGAGCTGCGTTTCACACTCTGCCACACTCGCCGCATCATAGTTGGGCGTTGCACCACCGCGTAAAATCACATGGCCATCGGGATTGCCCGCAGTTTGCAATAATGCGACTTGGCCCTGCTGGTTTATGCCCATAAATCTGTGGCTACTGGCCGCCGATTTTAGCGCATTAATCGCTACATCGAGCTTACCATCGGTGCCATTTTTAAAGCCCACCGGCATAGAAAGACCCGATGCCATTTCCCTATGAGTCTGCGATTCAGTGGTGCGAGCACCAATGGCAGACCAAGTGACAAGCTCAGAAATGTACTGAGGACTGATAGGATCGAGTGCTTCGGTGGCAACAGGCAGTCCTAACTCGGCCAACCAAATCATTAGCTCACGGGCCATTTTCAGGCCTTTTTCGACATCGAAGGATTCATCCATATCGGGATCGTTGATCATGCCCTTCCAACCTACCGTGGTACGCGGCTTTTCAAAGTACACTCGCATTAAGATGTAAAACTCATCACTGAGTTCATCGTGCAGAGTTTTAAGCCTTAAAGCGTATTCTTTTGCGGCGGCGATATCATGGATTGAGCAAGGGCCAGTGACAATCAATACTCGATTGTCACGCTTATGAACAATATCAGCCACGGTTTTACGGGCATTGAGGATATAGCGATAAGCATGCTCAGAGAGTGGCAAGGCATTTTTAAGCTCTTGCGGCGTGATTAAGACTTTCTCTGAACTGATGTGTACGTTGTTAATCGTATCTTGTTGCATGCTTACCACCTAAGACTTAGTGTTTAACCCAGTTGTCGAAGCAGGACTTCAAGTCAGCTTGGGCATTCATTTCGGATATAAAATAGCGTAAATCCATCGCAATGTACTTTTGTAATGCTACACCATTACAACCAGGCGACCACTATGCCTGTTCATTCTCTTTAGATCAAGTATAAATACTCAAAAAACAGCAACAAAAAACCGCCACTAGGGCGGTTTTCTGTGCGAACACTACGTCTTGTTTTCTGTAGCGGTAACTATTACTTAGTTGCCAGCTTCTCACGGATACGTGCAGATTTACCTGAACGATCACGCAGATAGTACAGTTTGGCGCGACGAACGCGACCACGACGCTTAACTTCAATGCTAGCGATCAGTGGGCTGTGCGTTTGGAAAGCACGCTCAACACCTTCGCCATTAGAGATTTTACGTACTGTGAATGCAGAGTGCAGACCACGGTTACGCTTAGCAATTACAACGCCTTCAAAAGCCTGTAAACGCTCTTTATCGCCTTCTTTAACACGAACCTGAACGACTACTGTATCACCAGCACCAAACGCAGGTACGTCTTGTTTCATTTGCTCATCGTTGAGCATTTTAATGATGTTGTTCATAACTTACTCCGTTCTAGAATTAACTGAGCTACGACTAAGCATGCTTGTTCATTGCTTCAACGAACTGCGCTAATAGAGTCGTTTGTTCGTCAGTCAGAGCTAGATTTTGCAATAATTCTGGCCGTCTAAGTAAAGTCCTACCAAGGCTTTGCTGTAAACGCCAGAGTCTAATTTGTTCGTGGTTGCCACTTAGCAGCACTGCCGGTACGTCAAGACCATCCAAGCTTTCAGGGCGAGTGTAATGTGGACAATCCAGTAAACCGTCGGAGAAAGAATCTTGCTCCGCCGAAGCTTGTTTTCCTAGCACGCCAGGAACCAATCTCGATACTGAATCTATCAGAGTCATCGCCGGTAATTCGCCGCCCGAAAGCACGTAATCCCCTATCGACCACTCTTCATCCACTTCCGTTTGAATGATGCGTTCATCAATACCTTCGTATCGACCACAGACCAAAATCAAACGTGATGATTGAGCCAACTCAGTGACGCCTTGCTGATCCAGCTTGCGTCCTTGAGGTGACAAGTAAATCACCTTCGCACCTTCACCCGCTGCGGCTTTCGCTGCATGGATGGCATCGCGCAAGGGTTGCACCATCATCAACATTCCGGGACCACCGCCGTAAGGCCTGTCATCTACCGTATTATGTCTATCATGGGTGAAATCACGGGGATTCCACGTGTGCAACTCGAGCAGGCCGTTTTTCACGGCTCGGCCCGTAACTCCAAAGTCTGTCACGGCACGGAACATCTCTGGGAACAGGGTTATTACCCCTAACCACATCTGTTGTACCTCGACTTAGAAGTCAGGATCCCAATCCACTAAAATCTGTTTACCTTGCAGATCCACCGTTTTGATGAACTGCTCAGGGACAAAGGGGATCATACGTTCCACTTTGCCGAAACTATCTTTAGCGTTGGCTTTAACGAGTAATACGTCGTTCGATCCTGTTTCCACGATCTGATCGACAATCCCCATGTTATAGCCAGTTGTATTGACCACTTCGCAACCGATGAGATCACGCCAGTAGAATTCATCTGCTGGCAAATCGTTCATCTGTTCCGGCAAAATCGCAATCTCACAATTTGTGAGCATTTGCGCTTGCTCCCGTGTTTCTACGCCATCAAGTAAGGCAACAACGGCCTTGCCTTGATAACGCCACTGGGTGACCTTTATTTCGCGCCACTCACCATTTTCTTTAATAAGCCAAGGCGAGTAGTCAAAGATACCTTCAACAGAATCGGTATAGGCGGTGATTTTCAGCCAACCTTTAATGCCATGACAGGAGCCTAATTTCCCCAGTACGACTGGCTGTTGGTTACTGCTCATCAATCTATACCTTAACGCTATTAAGCAGTTGCTTTACGAGCGTCTTTGATCAATTTTGCTACGCGTTCTGTAGCAGCTGCACCGTTAGAAACCCAGTGCTCAACGCGAGCTAGGTCTAAACGTAATGTTTCTTCTTGGCCACGGGCCAATGGGTTGAAGAAACCTACACGCTCAATGAAACGACCGTCACGAGCGTTACGGCTATCAGCAACAACGATGTTGTAAAATGGACGCTTTTTTGCGCCGCCACGAGCTAAACGAATGGTAACCATGCGTTTTCAATCCTCTAATGATTTGCTTTGAAGCAAAAATAAAAACTGGAACCCCGTGTTCGCGAAGAGTCCCAGATAGAAAGCCGGAAGATTTTACCTGAGTTTCCAACTAATGCAACCAAAGATGGCGATTATTACGCCTGCGTCCTTCGTTAGCGGTTCATTGTTACCAGAGTCAACCGACTGATAAAGTGCTAGGTTTAACTAAAAATGTCCGATTAACGGCCCGGAAATTTCATTCCTGGTGGCATCATACCGCGCATTCCGCGCATCATTTTTTGCATGCCGCCCTTAGCAGACATTTTTTTCATCATCTTTTGCATTTGAGTAAACTGTTTCAATAAACGGTTTACATCTTGAATTTGCGTGCCAGAACCAGCTGCGATGCGACGTTTGCGTGAGCCCTTGATTAAATCAGGGTTCTTACGCTCCTTGGAAGTCATCGAATTAATGATGGCTTCCATTTGACCTGTCATCTTGCCGTCTTGGATTTGCGCTAAGGCTTCTGGGGGCAATTGACCAACACCGGGCAGTTTTTCCAGCATATTCATCATGCCGCCCATATTTTTCATTTGCTGTAACTGCTCACGGAAATCTTCTAAATCGAAACTGCCACCTTGCTTCACTTTCGAAGCCAGCTTCATGGCCTTTTCTTTATCGACGCCACGCTCAACTTCTTCGATAAGCGATAACACATCGCCCATGCCCAAAATGCGTGAAGCAATACGGTCTGGATGGAATGGCTCTAACGCGTCGGTCTTTTCACCCACTCCGAGGAATTTAATCGGCTTGCCCGTAATGTGGCGAATCGATAACGCCGCACCACCGCGCGCATCACCATCGACTTTAGTTAAAATAACCCCCGTCAGTGGTAAAGCTTCATTAAAGGCCTTAGCGGTGTTTGCCGCATCTTGACCTGTCATAGCATCAACAACGAACAAGGTTTCGATAGGCTTGACCGCTGCGTGTAAGCCTTTGATCTCGTCCATCATGGCTTCGTCGACATGCAGACGACCTGCGGTATCGAGGATCACCACATCGATAAACTTTAATTTAGCGTGGGCAATCGCCGCTTTCGCAATGTCGATTGGCTTTTGGCTAACGTCCGATGGGAAAAACTCCACCGCCACTTCTTGCGCTAACGTCTCAAGCTGTTTAATCGCCGCGGGGCGATAAACGTCAGCACTGACGACTAATACCGATTTTTTATGGCGTTCGCGTAAAAATTTACCCAGTTTTGCCACACTGGTGGTTTTACCCGCACCTTGCAGACCCGCCATCATAATCACAGCTGGCGGCTGAGTGGCTAAATCTAGGGCTTCATTCGCCTCGCCCATGGATTTTTCAAGTTCACTTTGAACTATCTTAATAAAGGCTTGGCCAGGGCTTAAGCTTTTAGAGACTTCTTGGCCTACGGCACGTTCTTTTACGTTATTAACAAATTCGCGCACCACAGGCAGGGCAACATCGGCCTCCAGCAGTGCCATACGCACTTCGCGCAGGGTTTCCTTAACGTTTTCTTCAGTTAAGCGACCACGGCCACTGATATTTTTCAGTGTGCGTGACAGTCTGTCGGTTAGGTTCTCAAACATCGTCCTGTTCTATACCTTTAAGAATCTCGATTAATGGGCTGTATTATAACGATGCATGCGCATTATGCTACTGCTGCACCCATCTTGATTGTGGTTAAGTGTTTTACTTGCGCTGAGTCATGTTTTATTGTCGTCGACACACTATTTAACCCTAACAATAAGAATCTGCTAAATTTTGCAACTCATGTCACTGCCCATTTGCCGACAGCTCATGTTATTCTAGGGAAAATATTGATCTGTATGCCCCGTTTTTAAGGCACCTTTAACTACACAAATAGGTTAATTACCCATGGTCATCTTTTCTGCCTCAGCCATGTTTTTTTATTGCATTGCATTGGTACTAGTGACGAGTAGATTGTTTCACCCAGACGGTCCGAATCGCCGTGCTGTCGCAGGTTTTGCCGCTATTGCGGTTATTTTACATGCCGCAGCATTATCACAAGTGATTTTCACCACAGATGGCCAAAACTTTAGCCTGACGAATGTGATTTCCTTAGTGAACTGGATTATCGCTTTTACTTTTACGATATTGATGTTCAGGCTGAAAGTCATCGTCGTCGTGCCCGTGGTTTATGCCTGCTCAGTGCTTTCGGTTGCCCTACTCTGGTTATTGCCGCCTAAATTCATCACACATTTTGAGCTTTATCCTGAAGTATTAGCCCACGTCGTATTGTCACTCATGGCCTACAGCGCCCTGATGATTGCCGCCCTGTATGCGATACAACTGGCGATGATCCAAAATAAACTGAAGAAAAAACAATTTATGCTGAGCCCTGGCATTCCGCCGCTGATGACAGTTGAAAAACAGCTTTATCATCTGGTGATTATCGGCGTTATCTTGCTCAGTTTGTCGCTCGCGACTGGTTTTATCTTCCTTGAAGATATGTTCGCCGATGGTAAAGGTCATAAGGCAATTCTGTCGATAATGGCTTGGTTTGTATACATTACTATGCTGTGGCAACAGTATTGGGTCGGTTGTAAAATTCGTACCGCAGTCATTTACACTCTGACTGGCGCATCCTTACTTTCGCTCGCATATTTTGGCGCGCGCATTGTCAAAGAATTAATCCTCAACTAAACATTTAAGTCGGCTGGGGCAGTTATTGCTGCGGCCGACTTGACACTTTTTTTAAATGTCGGTATTTACTTAAGTTTACTGGCCACATTGGAGCCTTTTTTGGACGCTATATCGACAAGCGCACTCCTGATCGTTTTACTAGTGCTTATCCTATTCTCTGCCTATTTTTCAGGCTCAGAAACCGCAATGATGACTCTCAACCGTTACCGTCTACGCCACTTAGCCAACAATGGCCATAAAGGGGCGATTAGAGCTTTGAAGTTACTTGAGCGTCCTGACCGTTTGATTGGATTGATCTTAATTGGCAATAACTTAGTCAATATTTCCGCATCTGCTATTGCGACTATCATTGGTATGCGTCTTTGGGGCGACTTAGGGGTCGCTGTTGCAACTGGCGTGCTTACGTTAGTCGTGCTCGTTTTTGCTGAAGTCACGCCAAAAACCATCGCAGCGCTAAATCCTGAGCGTATTGCTTTTCCCTCTAGCATACTGCTACTTATACTTTCCTCGACCTTTGCCTATGTTGTCTCAAGCGTTAATTTGATAACCACAGGTATCTTACGTTTGATGGGGATAAAAACCGTTAATAGTAGCGATGCACTAAGCCAAGAAGAGCTGCGTACTGTGGTGCATGAGGCAGGGGCACTCATCCCCCGACGTCACCAAGAAATGCTGTTATCTATCTTGGATTTAGAGAAAGTCACCGTTGAAGATATTATGGTGCCACGCTCAGATATCTACGGAATTAACGTCAATGACGAATTTAAGGTTATCAATCGTCAGGTGATCCAAAGTCCACATACCCGAGTGTTAGTGTATCGCGACACCATAGACGATGCAGTGGGCTTTATTCACTTACGTGACGCCCTGCGCCTCCAATCTAAAGAGCAATTCAGCAAGTCATCTTTGTTGCGCGCAGTGAAAGAACTCTACTTTGTGCCAGAAGGTACACCACTCAATGTGCAGCTAGCTAACTTCCAACAAAATAAAGAGCGCATCGGCTTAGTCGTTGATGAATATGGTGATATTCAAGGTCTAGTAACACTCGAAGATATTCTCGAAGAGATTGTCGGCGACTTTACCACTTCTATGTTGACCACCCCGAGTGAAGACATTAAGGTCCAGCAAGATGGTAGCTACTTAGTTGATGCGGGCATTACGATCCGCGATTTGAATAAAGAAATGAAGTGGAACTTTCCCACCGATGGCCCTAAAACCCTCAATGGTCTGATTCTGGAGTATCTGGAGGAAATTCCTTCTGCGAATACCAGTTTACGTTTAGCAGGTTATCCATTAGAGATAATTGATGTGTCAGAGAATATGATTAATACAGTGAGAATTATCCCGCTGTATTATCATCCCCCCAGAGTTTAATCCTCAATTTTGAGCATAAAAAATGGCCGAACCACACGAGTTAAGATGTGGTCCGGCGGACGATTTCCTCCAAGCGATGATGCTCCCCCAAGCTATAAATCTATCTACTCTAATTCACTATCTAGCCAAGCTATGCAGACTTTTTCGCCTCAAGCATACGACGCTTCTCAAGCGCCATTGGTGTTATCTGGGCATTCAGCGCCTTTTCTAAGCCCAACATAAAATACACTTCCGCCATTAAGAAAAATGGCCCAATTAATAGCTGATTTAAGTCATCCACAAAGGCAGGCTTGGCTTTTTCATATTGATGGCCAATTAGCTGGAACACCCAGCCCACCACAAATACCCCTAGGGCAAGCCAAGTGGCACCGGCGATATGCGCCGCCCACTCAGTCGTGAGCAGCACAGGTACCATAAATAATATGAGCCCCATTGAAAGCCTTAAGTGTAAACGGACATAATAGGCCAACACGAATATACCGACTATCACTGCTAAACTTGTCTCTCCCATACTCCCCAGCGGAATACGCACTGTGGCCAACAACAGGAAAGCAGACCAAATAATCAGTGGGATGCCAATAAAATGGGTCTGAATATTACGCTGATTTAAATGCACACTTTTGTAGGTCGATAACTGCTCTGCGGCGGATTTCATGTCGGGTTCCTCTTCATTTGCCCCTGCTTTACCTGCGCCAAATTGAGAGACGCGCAAGCCATAAACTAACGTAAAACAATTAAGCTGAACAGTAAAAGTAAATAAATTGTTGC
Organism: Shewanella sp. SM20; assembly: GCF_025654545.1. NCBI lineage: Bacteria > Pseudomonadati > Pseudomonadota > Gammaproteobacteria > Alteromonadales > Shewanellaceae > Shewanella > Shewanella sp. SM20. Next base: position 27,723 of record NZ_JAKKRK010000013.1, read on the forward strand.
ATTCAGTAATTTGGCACTGATTTGGATACCCATCCAGAAATGAAAAAAGGAACCCTAAGGTTCCTTTTTTACCGCCAACAGACACAAACTCGGGTTTATTGAGACTCTATGATTACCGTCGCAATCGCGTAGGATTTTTCATCGGCAATAGAGATATGCCCAACCGTCGCTTTAAGCTGCTGTAAGCGCGTTAACGCCCCCTCGGTAAAGTGAATCGTCGGTGCACCATCCTCATTGTTGCCAATGTGAATATGCTGAAACGACACGCCGCGGCCAATACCCGTACCGAGGGCTTTGGCTGCGGCTTCTTTTGCAGCAAAACGCTTGGCAAGATAACGACTTGGCTGACTATGGGCAGTATAAATGGCTAACTCAGACTCGGTCAGCACACGTTTCGCCAGCTTGTCACCTGCGCGTGCCACATGGACCTGAATACGCTCAATCTCGACGATATCTGTGCCTAGGCCGACAATCGCCATTATTCGCCTCGACGACCTTCAAGCATTAACACTTTCATGTCTTTCACTGCTGTCGCTAAACCGTCAATGGCGGCACGTGCGACAATCGCATGGCCGATATTGAGTTCATATAACTCAGGAATCGCCGCGATGGGTTTCACGTTGTGATAATGTAAACCATGACCCGCGTTAACCACTAAACCTTTGCCATGGGCGTATTTTGCCATTTCGCGAATACGCGCTAACTCAATAGCTTCTTCCGCTTCAGTTTTAGCATCGGCATAACAGCCCGTATGAATTTCAATAAGCGGTGCGCCAGAGGCAACGGCGGCATCAATTTGAGTTTTATCGGCATCGATAAATAAGGAGACTTGAATACCCTCAGCAGCTAAACGAGTCACTGCAGCAGTGATTTTATCTAACTGCCCCGCCACATCTAAGCCGCCTTCAGTGGTGACTTCTTGACGTTTTTCTGGTACTAAACAGACATAGGTCGGCTTAATTTCACAGGCGATGTTAAGCATTTCTTCGGTCACAGCGCATTCAAAATTCATGCGGGTTTTCAAGGTTTTTGCCAACAAATATACATCGCGGTCTATGATGTGGCGTCTGTCTTCACGCAAATGGATAGTGATGCCATCGGCACCAGCATGTTCAGCAACGGCAGCAGCATGCACAGGATCAGGATAACTGGTGCCACGGGCTTGGCGCAGAGTAGCAATATGGTCGATATTCACGCCCAATAAGATACGGCTCATCGGGAACTCCTTAATGTTTAACGCTGATATTGCGGCCTATTGTACTTAGGCTCACGCTAAAAAACAGGAGCTAGGGCGAATTATTCCCATCAATCTTAGTTGGTACGGCAGTGCTGACGAACAATTGTCGACTCAACAAAGGTTTAGTCCCGAGTAATGGCGTTAACAGGGAGCGCATCAACAACTTGGCGCTCAAAAAATGTGCGTCGGTGAGCTGGTTATCGTTAAGCGCCGTCAACATTGCCCCTTGATAAGCATTGCGAGCACGGGAGTTGAGCACAAATTGAAAACCTAACTCAGGCACGAGCTGGTAATAATCATCAGGTACGAGTGGTTCACCTTGAGTATCGCGGCTAAGAGAAGGCATAAAACCTAATTCCCGCAGCAAGGCGAGCTCAATATAACGCAGTTGGGATTGGCAAAACTTCGCGGCAAGGCCGACTAAGGCTTGATGATAAATGAGGAACAACTCTTCGGCATTGTGCTGTACAGACAAAGTGCGAACCAATAACTCATTGATATACATGCCAGCAAACAAGCTCTGGCCAGAAAGAGGCACAGCAGGCGCAGCGGCTTCGACTTGAGTTAAGGTTTTTAATTCAGACTTACCGCTAAATTCGAAGATCAGCGGTTGAAAGGGCTGGAGAATACTCTTGATAGAGCGCTTACCGCTGCCAGTTCGGGCAACCACATCAACCCGTCCAATGCCGTCAACTAAGAGGTTAACTAAGACACTGGACTCTCGATATGGGCGATGATGTAAAACGTAACCACGTTTCATCGGTAAGCGCGCTCGCTGGAATTAATACTTAATCGTCGCCGTAACCTAAGCTACGCAGGGCGCGTTCATCATCGGCCCAACCGGATTTCACTTTCACCCACACTTCGAGGAAGACTTTATTATCAAACAAGGTCTCCATGTCTAAGCGAGCTTGAGTTGCGATAGTACGAATACGTTCGCCCTTGCTACCAATCACCATACGTTTTTGACCTTCACGCTCAACAAGGATCAAGGCATTGATTTGATAAACGCCATTTTCCATCATCTTGAACTGTTCAATCTCAACTGTCGCATCATAGGGTAATTCATCACCTAAGAAGCGCATCAGTTTTTCACGCACAATTTCCGACGCCATAAAACGTTGCGAACGATCGGTAACATAGTCTTCAGGGAAGAAGAAAGGTCCTTCAGGAATCGACGCCGCCGCTAGCTCTAAAATGCGCTTAACGTTGGTACCTTTACTGGCTGAAATCGGCAAAATTTCATCGAAAGGATATTTTTTGGCGACTTCTTCCAAATACGGGAATAGCGATTCTTTGTCTTTGATATTGTCGACTTTGTTGATCGCCAGAATTGTCTGACGCTCTTCACCGCCACGGCGTAATTTACTCAACACCATCTCATCATCGGCGGTCCACGTCATGCCATCGACCACAAAAATCACCATAGCTACATCGGCAAGCGAACTGGCAGCTGCGCGGTTCATCAGGCGGTTAATCGCCCGCTGCTCTTCTATGTGTAAACCTGGTGTATCGATGAACACAATTTGCTTCGGACCATCGGTATGAATACCCATGATACGGTGGCGCGTTGTTTGTGGCTTTTTAGAAGTAATACTTACCTTCTGACCAAGCAAACGGTTGATTAACGTTGATTTACCGACGTTAGGGCGACCAATGATCGCCACCATGCCGCAATAAGTGACATCGTATTGGGCCGACGGCGTTGGCGCGGCCGCATTCATCCTTGCCAGTAATTCATCTAAACTCGGCTCAGTTGCCGCTTTTGCAGCATCGATACCTGACAAGTCTGTTTTTTTGGTCATTTCTTTAGTAACTCCAATACTTGAGCGGCCGCGATTTGCTCGGCTTTACGGCGTGAACTCGCCACACCAATGACGCTTTGGCTCAAGTCTTCAATACGACATTCAACGGTAAATGTCTGATCGTGGGCATCGCCTTCTATGTTGATTACTTGGTAATCAGGCAGCGGCTTTTTAAACCCTTGTAAATGTTCTTGCAGTAATGTCTTAGCGTCTTTCTGACTGATCCCAGGTTGGATTTCGGCCAAACGCTCGGCATACCATTTCAACAGTAATGCACGGCAAACTTCGAGATCGGAATCAAGGTAAACGGCGCCAATAATGGCTTCAACTGCATCGGCAAGAATCGACTCGCGTCTAAATCCGCCACTTTTCAACTCGCCAGGACCGAGATATAAATAATCGCCGAGCTTAAACTCTTGGGCGATGATAGTTAAGGTATCACCGCGAACTAAGGTGGCACGCATCCGGCTTAAATCGCCTTCGGTTGCCTTCGGAAACTGATGATACAAAGCATCAGAAATCACGATAGATAAAATTGAATCACCTAAAAACTCTAAGCGCTCATTATGCTTATTTGCCGCACTTCTGTGGGTCAGCGCTTGAGTCAAAAGCTCAATATTCTTGAACTCATAACCTAAGGTACGACACAAACGTGGCAAATTTTTAATCGGTTCCATGCTATTTAATTCCACCTACACGCTCAAAACGCACACCGCTAGGCACCCAAGTTGGGAGGAAGTCTGCTTTTGAACGGTCAAATTCAAAACTAATCCAAATCGCTACCGCTTTACCAACAAGGTTCTCTTCTGGCACAAAGCCCCAGAAACGACTGTCGGTACTGTTATCGCGGTTATCACCCATGGCAAAGTAATGGCCTTCTGGCACTAAAAACTCACCCGCGGGTAAATTACCTTCGCGCTTAAAATACCCCAGCATGTCAGGACGACTTGGGTTGATCAAAATATCGTGGGCGACATCACCCAATTCCTCTTTATAACGCAGTAACGGCACACCATCTTGGCTGTAATCACCACGACTGATCTCAGTGCGGGCGATAACTTGCGGTTCTGGACAAGCTGTTTGCTCAACGCCACAGGCCTTTTGGATCATCAACTGTTTATTACGGTAAATAATTCTATCACCCGGCAAACCGACTACACGTTTAATGTAGTCAATGGCGGGGTTTTCTGGATATTTAAATACCACCACATCACCGCGTTTGGGCTCGCCAGTTTCAACCAGCTTGGTTCGCCATACGGGATCTTTAAGCCCATAACTAAATTTTTCCACCAGAATGAAGTCGCCCACTAAGAGGGTTGGCATCATAGAACCCGATGGGATTTGAAATGGCTCATAAATGAATGAACGCAGGATCAACACAAAGGCAATTACAGGGAAGATAGAATGCGCGGTTTCGACTATGGTCGACTCACGAATGATTTGGTACTCAGCTTCTTCAGTTAAATTCGCTTGTGATGCCTTTGCTAACGCTAAACTCTCACGACGCTTTGGGGCGAAAACGAGCACATCGACTAACCAAATAAGTCCTGAGATCAGGGTGATTAGCACTAGAATAATGGAAAAATACGCTGCCATTGCTTATTGAACTCCTGCCTTAAAAATAATTAAAGGTGCCTAACTCAGCGAATATCATACTTTAGTTAACTTACCGTATTCGACCTTGGTAAACCAATGCGATAACCTAACTAAAGCGCCGCAAACAGCGGCGCAATAGTCAACTAAATTGTCACTTCTTATGCTAACGATTACTCGTTTAGCTTAAGTACCGCTAAGAATGCTTCTTGCGGCACCTCAACGTTACCTACTTGCTTCATCCGTTTCTTACCCTCTTTTTGTTTATTTAAGAGTTTTTTCTTACGAGAAACGTCGCCGCCATAACACTTAGCCGTTACGTCTTTACGTAGGGCTTTCACGGTTGAACGGGCAATAATTTGACTGCCCACCGCCGCTTGAATCGCAATATCAAACATCTGACGTGGAATAAGTTCTTTCATCTTATCCACTAAAGCTAAACCACGGTGACGAATGTTTGATCTATGGATAACCATAGCCAAGGCGTCGACTCGGTCGCCGTTGATGAGAATATCTAAACGCACCATGTCTGCAGGATCGAAACGAATAAAGTTATATTCGAGGGATGCATAGCCACGGCTAGTGGATTTCAAACGGTCGAAGAAGTCCATGACCACTTCCGCCATTGGCAGATGGTAAGTTACAGCCACTTGGTTACCGTGGTAAACCATGTTCACTTGGGTGCCACGTTTTTCAATACACAGGGTAATCACGTTACCTAAGTATTCTTTTGGCACTAAAATGTTGGCCTCAACAATCGGCTCACGCATTTCTTCAATGTTGTTAATCGCAGGCAGATCAGACGGGTTATCAACGTAAATCGTTTCACCGCTGGTCATGACAACTTCGTACACTACGGTTGGCGCAGTGGTGATCAACTCTAGGTTGTATTCACGCTCTAAACGCTCTTGTACGATTTCCATGTGGAGCAGGCCTAAATAGCCAATGCGGAAACCAAAACCGAGTGCCGATGAACTTTCAGGTTCAAAGAATAATGACGCATCGTTCAGGCTGAGTTTGTTCAGCGCATCACGGAAGTTTTCATATTCGTCGGTCGAAATTGGGAATACGCCAGCGTATACCTGTGGCTTCACTTTCTTAAAGCCGGGTAAGGGTTTATCCGCACCGTTTTTGGCTAAAGTTAACGTATCGCCCACGGGCGCGCCGTGAATTTCCTTCAAACCCGCAATCACAAAGCCGACTTCACCGGTTTTAAGTTCGGTTTTGTCAGTTTGTTTTGGGGTGAAAATACCGACACGATCCGCAGTGTGGTTTTGTCCTGTAGACATGACCTTAAACTTGTCACCTTTTTTCAGGCTACCGTGTTTAATTCGCACTAACGACACTACGCCTAAGTAGTTATCAAACCAAGAATCGATGATCAAGGCTTGCAATGGTGCGTCAGGATCGCCTTCTGGCGGTGGAATTTTGGCAACAATGACTTCTAAAACCTCATCGACACCGACACCGGTTTTAGCCGAACAACGCACAGCATCCATCGCATCAATACCGACGATATCTTCAATCTCGGCAGCAACACGTTCTGGATCGGCTTGTGGTAAGTCAATCTTGTTTAAAATGGGTACCACATCTAGATTCATATCCAGCGCGGTATAACAGTTTGCCAGTGTCTGAGCTTCAACGCCCTGACCCGCATCAACCACCAGCAAAGCACCTTCACAGGCAGCTAATGAGCGCGAGACCTCGTAGGAGAAGTCAACGTGACCTGGGGTATCAATAAAGTTGAGTTGATAGACAAGGCCATCTTTGGCTTTATAATCCAAAGTGACACTTTGTGCCTTAATCGTAATACCACGCTCACGTTCTAGATCCATAGAATCTAAAACTTGAGAATCCATTTCACGGTCGGTTAAACCGCCACAAACCTGAATAAGACGATCTGATAGCGTCGATTTACCATGGTCGATATGGGCAATAATTGAGAAGTTTCTAATTTGTTTCATTATGCTGCAATGACTAATACTGAAAATGGATACGGTTCAAAGGAGCGAAATTGTACCTGATTGCGGTTTCAATACCAATCACATTCACTCCTACTTAAGACAGGCCGATAAAACAACGCCCAAAACCGCAGTTAGCTGCTATTTGATAAAAAATAAAACATTGAAATTATTGAGCTAATTCGTTTAAATTGATGCTCCTACCTAAATAGGCCAAAATCACAGGCTGAGCATCAACTTCTAAACGTTTAGCCTGTTGCTTACCAAAAGACCACGCAATCAAGGCACCAACGGCCGCAAAGCCCATGGCACCTAGGTTAGGATTAAACTCAAGCAACTGGCCTAAAAATTGTCCTAACGCTGCGCCGACAAACAGGCCAAACAGCGGCATTAAATAGATTAATGCCGCGGCTTTGAGGATCACGCTCTCGGGAAGGCCTAATTTGAGTAATTCACCAGCCTCACAGCGGCGGTCACTCTGAATAGAAAATTGCTGGGTTTTCGAGGAAAAAGCCTGAGCGACAGCAGAGGTCCCGCAAGACTCACTGTTACTGCAGCTTTTGCAGGTACTCTTAAGTTCCACTTCAACCGTCAACCAGCCTTGACTATCACTGGAGACGACTCTGGCAATTTCTTCCATCATAATCGGCGTCCTATTCTAGCGTCAGACTTTTAGCAATGCGCGTTAAGGTTTCTGTCGGCACTTTACCCACAGCAACCACTTCGGCATTACCGACTTTTTCTGAGACTAATGACAAGCCATTACGGGTAATTAATTCTTCAGGCAATGGACTCGTGCCCGCACGCGCCACATAAACAGAAATATTTGCCAGTCCATCGGTCAGTGCTATGTATTCCACCGCTTCGTGACTGCCAATTAATCTATGGTGGTCGCGCACTACCACAGTAAAACCTGCGGGTAACCAAGCAAATTGCCAGTTTTGACCGTCTTGGCGCTCGGCTTGATCGATAACTGCCGGCCACTCTTGCTTATAGGCCTCTTGCAAAATGGCTGGCGGCTCGCTGAATTCAATGAGTTCAATCACCATGATCTGCTCAAGTAATTGCTTATCTTGAGTCAGCATGTCGTATCTCAGCGGCAGATAGGTTTCCATATCAAGCCAAATTTGAAAGCCATAACGGAATTCATCATTAGGCAACAGGCGGATCATCTGCCCCGGACGCCCAGCGATACGGGTACGGCCACCGAGTACAAACTGATAACCCACTTCTAAGTCCGCCATATTGGCAGAGAAAGCAGCAGGCCAGACACCTTGAATATGATTAGAAACGATACTATACGCAGGCTCATCGTGCTCAATAAAGGTGACACGATTACCGACACGCACTGCATTTTTGGGTGGACCGTTAAGGTATTCTAGAAAGGCAACTTCTTGATTATTCACCTTACCATGCAGGTAAACCAAAGGCCGAATATGATCGGCCTGAAGTTGAATAATCGATGCTTTAAACTCTTTCTCTCGTAAAGCCTGACTCATTTTCTCGAGCCAAGCTTTGGCAGGCATGTCCTCCTGCGCGGTTGCAGGAAAGACCAAGGCTAATAAAGCCAACAGGATTAGACGCAAGCTAACTCCTCGTTATTGATTGACCGGAACGGGTACGACCTCGGTATTGTCCTCTACAACCGCACCAGTATTCAATCGTTGTTGCAACATATGATCTTGGATATAAGTATTAATTCGGCGACGTTGCTCATTCACCTGATCATTGGTATAGCCTTGATTCTGTTGTACAGGACCGGTTTGTAGGCTCACAGGTGATGCGCTACCAATAAGCGGCCTTGTAATTAACACGGGCGATGGTGACGCGGCATCATCGGCGGTTTGATTGTAATTCTGCACACCCACAATCGCAAACATAGCAACCGTCGCAGCAATGGCATATTGACCAAATTGCTTAAATAAAGGTACGACGCGGCTTTGCTCCGAATTGGCGGCAATTTGTGGCGTTACAGGTGCAGCAACGTTAGACGCATGATGCTTAGGCGCAACTATCGCTGGCTCAAGCTCAATGGCGGCGGCAATGCTAGCAGAGAGATCTAACACAATATTCTGCGGCAACTCGCCACGCATGGCATCGCCTATCATATGATAGTTATGCCATTTATCATGTGAATGTGTATCAGCAGATAACTCTGCCATGGTCTGCTCATCAGTCTCTCCATCGACTGCGGCAGATACCCATTCTTGACCTAATTTATCCATTTTTCACCTGTCTAAATATAAGGGTTTCTTAAAATAAGAATTTAGGCTTCCAGCAAAGGCTGGAGCTTTTTATCGATTGCTTCTCGTGCTCGGAAGATACGTGATCTTACGGTCCCGACAGGACAATCCATGACTATGGCAATATCTTCGTAACTCATACCATCGAGTTCACGCAATGAGATGGCCATTCGTAATTCTTCAGGCAAGGTCTCTAATGTATCGAAAATCACTTTTTTGATTTCATCCGATAACATTAGCCGTTCTGGGGAGGCAAACTCCTTCAGCGCGTCACTGCCTTCGTAATATTCGGCATCTTCTGCATCAACATCATTCGCAGGCGTTCTACGCCCCTGTGATACGAGATAATTCTTCGCAGTGTTTACTGCGATGCGGTACAACCAAGTATAAAATGCACTTTCACCGCGAAAGTTTGGCAAAGCTCTGTAAGCTTTGATAAACGCTTCCTGTGCGACATCAGCAACGTCCGCTTGGTTCCGTACATAACGGGATATCAAGCTAATGACTTTACTTTGATATTTAAGCACTAACAGGTTAAAAGCGTTTTTATCACCTTGTTGTACGCGCTCAACTAATTGTTGATCACTTAATTGTCCACTCATCCGAGCCGACTTCTCCTAAATCTAAAATGCTGATTTCTCAGTCGCTCGAATCATATTCACTTATGTAGACTCGCGGGCTTTGAAAAAGTTCTAAAAATTATACAAAAAAAGTAAGGTAAAAAGGAAAGTACCCATAATCGGTGAGTTGGTTTACCATAGTTGGCACTCTTCAGTCACATCATGATACCCGATGAAACAAGTAGTTGAACACCAATCTGACATATTAGTCATAGGTAGCGGTGCCGCAGGTCTGACACTAGCTTTGCATCTTGCTGAAAAAGCAAAAGTAATTCTGCTTTCAAAAGGCCCACTCTCGGAAGGGTCGACTTACTACGCCCAAGGCGGTATCGCCTCCGTCTTCGACGAAAGTGACACTATCGAATCCCATGTTGCAGACACCTTAATCGCAGGGGCGGGTTTATGTGACAAAGACGTTGTCACTTTCACTGCTGAAAATGCCAAGAGTGCGATGCAATGGCTTATCGAATGTGGCGTCGCCTTCGATAAAGAAGAAACCACAGACGGCAACGCAAAAGATGCACCTTACCATTTAACCCGTGAAGGCGGCCATAGCCACAGACGTATTCTGCACGCTGCCGATGCCACAGGCAAAGAAGTGCAAACGACACTGCAAGAACGCGCACTCGCCCACCCCAATATTCAAGTTTTAGAACGCTATAACGCCATCGATCTCATCACCACCCGTAAGTTAAATCGCCCAGGTAATCGTGTGTTAGGCGCTTATGTGTGGAATCGTAATGAAGAACACGTCGAAACCGTTAAGGCCAAGTTTGTTGCGTTAGCGACTGGTGGTAGCTCAAAGGTTTATCAATATACCTCAAACCCCGATGTCGCTAGTGGTGATGGTATTGCCATGGCATGGCGTGCAGGTTGCCGCGTGGCGAATATGGAGTTCAACCAATTCCATCCAACGTGTTTGTACCACGCAGATGCGCGCAACTTCTTACTCACCGAAGCCCTGCGTGGTGAAGGGGCTTATCTGCGTCGTCCAGACGGCACGCGCTTTATGCCGGACTTTGATGAACGCGCCGAGTTAGCTCCCCGTGATATCGTTGCCCGCGCCATCGACTACGAGATGAAACGTCTGGGTGCCGATTGCGTCTATCTCGATATCAGCCATAAAGATGCTGACTTTGTGATGAAGCATTTCCCGACCATCTATAGCCGTTGCTTAGAGCTGGGAATCGATATCACTAAAGATGCGATTCCTGTGGTACCCGCCGCACACTATACCTGCGGTGGTGTAATGACAGATATGCACGGTCAGACGGATCTCAATGGCCTCTATGCCATTGGTGAAGTCGCCTATACGGGCTTACATGGCGCCAATCGTCTGGCGAGTAACTCGTTACTCGAATGTTTAGTGTTTGCCCGTGCGGCGTCACAGGACATAGAAAGCCAACTGCATAAAATTCAAATCCCGGGACAAATTCCAGCATGGGATGAAAGTAAAGTATCGAACTCGGATGAGGAAGTGGTCATAGCCCATAACTGGCACGAACTGCGGTTATTCATGTGGGACTACGTTGGAATTGTACGCTCAGATAAACGTCTGGAGCGAGCACTGCGCCGCTGCCTGATGTTACAGCAAGAAATTCAGGAATATTACAGTAACTTCAGGGTTAGCAATAACTTGCTCGAATTACGTAACTTAGTGCAAGTGGCCGAATTAATTATTCGCTGTGCCATGGAGCGTAAAGAAAGCCGTGGACTGCATTTTAATATCGATCATCCAGAGAAATTAGACGCGCCTCGCCCGACTATTTTACTACCTGAAAAGTAACCGCATAGGTGACTTCATCATAAACAGACTAAATCTCAGAATGAGGTTTAGTCTGTTGCATTTTAGCCCGCAGCAACAGCCGACATAAATGTCGATAGTCAGTATCGTCTAACATATCTGCCCAAATCATCAAGAGCCGTAGCTGAGTATCCACTTCGATATAAATCAAGCAAACAAAGGGCGTGACCCAAGTGCGTTTTAGTACCTGAAAGTGCTCCCCCGTTGACAAACGTCCCTCGCCTTTATCACTCAGCACAAAATCTAAACGCCAATGCTGCAGTCGCCACAACTGCGACAGCAAAAAAATACTAACAAGTACGATAAACAAATATTTAAGCAGAGATAAGGCGATAATCTCGCTTTGGGGCCAAAGCAGCAATGAGCTAGAACAAACACCAATAAAAACGACCAACGAGAGTCGTTGGTCGAAAGAGGCTTTTACACTGAAACTATGGTGCCGGTCTTCCACGGACTTTCACTATCATACGAGCCAGTTCAGTATCAGGGCACTCTTCATGGCCCATAAACCAAGCAAACAATTCTGGATCTTCACATTCCAACAAACGGATAAACACGGTTTTATCTTCATCGGACATTTCTTGATAGAAGTTTTCAACAAAAGGTTGAAGCAAGACGTCTAATTCCAGCATCCCACGGCGACATGCCCAGCGAACCCTTGCGATGTTCATTAATTCCAAGGTATTTCTCCCAACACAGATTTGGCATTAGTCTATCAGTTCACTGACTAAAGTGTCGATTAACCCTTCATATTGACTCACAAAATTAGCATTGTTGTACTTGCGTATCGAGTCCCTCAAAGAGATCGCTAAAATCTGTATCCAATAATCGCTTTACCGCAGGATGTTGGATCATACGTTCGGCAAACATCACATGGTATTCCTCTTTCACATCGGTGGTTTCACCGAGCAAATTCATACCATGGGAAATCACTTCTTGGCGATAAATCGACGGTGTGACAAAAATACCTCGCTTAAGGTAACCAAAGGCCTTCATCATGGCCGCATCATCGAACTCACCCAAGATACTAACTTTAAGATTTTGCTCGTCAAACCAGCGATATAGCTGTTGTCCAAGTGAGGTTCTGCGGCCGGGGATTAATAGCTGGCCTTGCTCTAAACAAGCCGGAAAATCAGCGCTATAAGTTTCAGCGGAGAAAAAACTCACGCCACACTCGCCTAATTTTTTAGATAAAATTTCAGGGTATTTCAGTGACTCACCTGCACAATCCGAAAGGATCATATCCAGTTTATGCTCACGTAAACGCGCCATTAGACTCTCGTGAGTCGCCTCATAGCAGGCTAAGTGCATAGAATTGTCATTAGGCACTACGGATAATAACACTCGGCTGACTAAAGCTTTAGATAAGGCATCGGCAATACCCACCTCGAATAACATGGCATCCGCTTTTTGATAGTTAAGTAAATCGAGCATTTCATAGCTAAGGCTAAACATCTTATCGGCGTAGCGAAACACCAATTCACCTAACTCTGTCGCCTCCAATGTCCGCCCGACTCGCTTGAACAGACTGCCGTTTAACCTATCTTCTAAGGCACGAATTTGCCCCGTTATCGTTTGCGGCGTTAAACATAGGGCTTCGGCCGCCTTAGCGACTGAGCCCTTTTTCTTAATCATCCAAAAATAATACAAGTGGTTATAATTCAAGTGCAGCATGCTAACCCGCTGTTAATGCTCCCTCAAACGCCAAAGCGCTGAGGGGTTACTGTGTTATTTTAAACTCGATAGTTTAAAATCAGATGATTAAAAACCTGATGATTCCCAGTCAAGTTACTTTAAACGCTGGCAGTCGAGCAAGTTAGTAACTATGCCTTGTAACTGCTCCAAATCGGCAGCATTCCCCAGACTTACCGCTTCAGTGACTCCTGAAACTAAAACGTTACGTTCAGGAATACGTTCGGCGCAATAGGTTCGATTCGCTTCTTGGAAACGTTTACCACCGCGATACTTAAGTGCTCTCGATTCATAACCATTAGTTTCTAATCTCGCCCCTAAGGAATCAGATTTAAACATCAAAGCGCCATCCACTATCCCTTCAAGATAGCTTTGGCAAGTCTGCGAGTTTGCATCCTGATTACAGGCCGAAATTTGCGATGCCGTCGCGGTTGTCGATAAACATAAGAGCGTTGCTATTCCCATTAATTTCAACTTTATCATAGTTATACTCCTTTATTAGGTAACACTTTTGATAACCAGAAATACCCGACTAACGCTGCCATAATCGAACCGATTAAGGTCCCTAGGCGTGCTAAGTCACCGTACATAGGGTCTGCATGTTCAAAGGCTAACGACGCAATAAACATAGACATAGTAAAACCAATACCGCACATAGCCGCGACGGGGGCAATTTGCTTCCAACCTACGCCATCGGGCAATTGAGCTAATTTTAGTTTCACCGCAATAAAGCTAAATAACATTACACCGATTGGCTTACCTAACATCAGGCCCAATGCAATACCAACAGGAACAGGAGAAATTAACGTTTCCAAATTCATATTGCCGACATAAACGCCCGCATTGGCAAAAGCAAACACTGGCAAAATGAGGAAAGTACTCCAAGGATGCAAACTATGCTCTAAGCCTTCTGAGGGTGAACTGCCATCCTTTGCCCGCAATGGAATACAAAAAGCAATGATGACGCCAGCCAGAGTCGCATGCACTCCAGACTTAAGTACGGCAACCCAAAGGATTAACCCTAAGATGCCATAGGGTAAAAGTGAGGTAACCCCTTTGCGGTTTAACCCAACCAAGCCCGCAATCGCTAAACTGGCAATCACTAAACTGATGGTTGATAAGTCAGTACTGTAAAACAGCGCGATAATCACTATGACGCCTAAGTCATCGATGATAGCTAAAGCAAGTAAGAAGACTTTCAGTGAAACAGGAACGCGGCTTCCGAGCAGCGCCATAATACCTAAGGCAAAGGCAATATCGGTCGCGGCAGGAATCGCCCAGCCCGCTTGTGTGACAGGATCACCGTAGTTAAACAGTAAGTACACACCAGCAGGGACTAACATGCCGCCAATGGCTGCAAAGGTAGGCAGGGAAGCTTGAGCGACACTCGATAAGGCGCCTTCAAGTAACTCACGTTTCACTTCTAAACCAATCAGCAAAAAGAATATGGCCATCAAGCCATCGTTTATCCACAGGATGAGTGGCTTGTGTATATTGAGCTCGCCAATTTTGACTTGAACGTCAGTGCCTAAAAAGCCTTGATAAAGTCCAGATAAGGGGGAATTGGCCATCAGCATGGCTAAGGCAACAGCAACCAATAACAGGATACCGCCAGCCGACTCTTGGCTCAGAAAATTTCTAATTGCTTTTTCCATCTTGCACTCCTAAAAATCATAATGAATTGAGTGTAGACGAATTGTAATAACAAATATAATCGTAAGTTTCTCCCTAACACCTCGGTTATCCCGAAGTGTTAGACTAAAAAACATACTTCACACAGCAACAGGGGCTTTAATATGAGGGTGTGGAGCGTAGTTTGTTAATTCAAAATCATCGAATTGATAGTCAAAAATCGACTCAGGTCTGCGTACAATAGTCATGGTCGGCAGCGGTTTTGGATCACGACTTAACTGCAGTGCCGTCTGTTCCATATGATTAGAATATAAATGGGTATCGCCACCCGTCCACACAAAATCACCTAAGGCCAAGTCACATTGCTGGGCGACCATCATAGTTAACAAAGCATAACTGGCAATATTAAATGGCAAACCAAGAAACACATCACAACTACGCTGATACAGCTGACAAGATAATTTACCATCGGCTACATAGAACTGAAAAAACGCGTGGCACGGTGCCAAAGCCATTTTATCCAGTTCGCCCACGTTCCACGCAGAAACGATAAGACGGCGAGAATCTGGCTGAGATTTTATCTGGGCGATAACTTGCGAAATCTGATCGATAGCATCACCACTCTGGGTTGGCCAGCTGCGCCACTGGGCACCATAAACTGGGCCCAAATCGCCATTATCATCGGCCCATTCGTCCCAAATGCTGACCTTGTTTTCGCGTAAATAGGCAACGTTAGTTTCACCTTTCAGAAACCACAGCAATTCATGGATGATAGAGCGCATATGGCATTTTTTGGTGCTCACCAAAGGAAAACCTTTGCTCAAATCGAAGCGCATTTGATAGCCAAATACCGAGCGAGTCCCAGTACCTGTGCGATCCGATTTATCCACGCCTTCGGCTAATATGTGCTTCATTAAGTCTAAATACTGTTTCATTGCTGCTTACCTTGCTTACGAAAAATCAAGTACAAACCGATTAACACCATAGGCACAGAGAGTATCTGCCCCATAGTCATAAATCCCCAGTAGAGTCCCAACTGTGTGTCGGGTTGCCTCACAGTTTCAACCATAATACGGAACATACCGTAACCGACTAAGAACATACCAGAGACTGCACCGACTTTATCGGTACGTTTGCTAAACCAGTAAAGTAATAGGAATAATGCTACGCCTTCAAGGGCGAACTGATACAACTGGGATGGATGACGTGGGTCAGGCCCACCGGTAGGAAACACCATAGCCCAAGGCACATCAGTGGTTCGTCCCCAAAGCTCGCCGTTGATAAAGTTACCAATACGACCAGCGCCTAAACCAATAGGCACAACAGGTGCTACCATATCGGCGACAGCAAAAAAAGTACGTTTTTGTTTCCACGCGATATAGAGCATCGCCGTAATCACGCCCATCAAACCGCCGTGGAAGGACATGCCACCTTCGGAGATTTTAAATAAATAGAGGGGACTGGCGAGGAAATAATCGAAATGATAAAAAAGCACGTAACCGATACGGCCACCTAAAATCACCCCAAGAAAACCATAAAAGAGTAAATCTGAAACTTGCTCCCGCGTCCATATCCCCTTTGAACGGTCGGCTTGGCGGTTCAACAACCACATGGCCGCAACAAATCCGACTAAATAGGTAAAACCATACCAACGCAGTGCCGGTTCAAAGGTTTGTCCAAAAAGATTAAACGGTCCAAATGAAACGATCACGGGATCGATATTGGGGAAACTCAACGCCATAACACATCCATTAGCAGCCTCAAACTGAGATAAACATAAAAACTAGGTCAGAATTAACTTAAGGCCGACACATAGAAGTAACAGTGCAAATATCTTTTTAAGTACAGGTGTTGGCCAAGTGCTCGCCGCTTTTACCCCCACAGGCGCCATCAAGACAGAAGTGATCACTAAACCAAACAATGCAGGTAAATAGATATAGCCTAAGGTACCATAGGGCAACTCAGGGGCATTCATTCCTGCAATAATATAGCCGAAACTGCCAGAAAGAGAGATTAAGAAGCCCATCGCCGCAGAAAAGCCCACGGCTTGACGCATCTGTAAACCATAAAAAGTCAAAAATGGCACTATCAGTATACCGCCACCTATCCCGGTCAAACCTGCCAAAACCGCAACAAAAGCCGATACAACAAAAAGCACTACTGAATTAGGTAATTGACGATTTGATTCGGCCTTAACGGGATAAGCCATTTGAATTGTCATTAAAATCACAAAGATGGCAAAACCTTGTTGTAACTTATCAGCGGGAATACGCTCAGCAATAAAACCTGAAGCCAGCGCGCCTATAATCAGGCCCGGTAACATTGATTTGAATAAATCCCAAGGCACATTGCCACGCTTATGGTGGGCACGTGCCGACGAAATAGAGGTGAGAATAATGGCTGCTAGCGAAGTGGCAATTGCAATATGGGGGAGCTGAGTAGAGCTAATACCGACCGATGGCAAAATATAAAGCAGTGCCGGCACTACAATCAAGCCGCCACCGATACCTAATAATCCAGCCATAAAGCCGACAAATGCGCCTAAAGCCAAGCAAATAAAGAACACCAACAACAAACTATCCACACGAGTACCTACAGCGTGATAAATTGAGGGCCTTAGCTTAACACGGCATTAGTTAATTAAGAATTGTTGCGAGACCCTGCTGGGTCAAATATTCTTTAACCAGCTCACGCACTTGGAAGCCGTTTGATAGGCTCAGCGCTTTAGCAAGTAATTGATCTAAATCGGCCCGCGCAACACGTCGCAATAGATAATTGATCCGCGCTAAACTGCCCTGATTCATACTCAACTGATCGTATCCCATAGCCACCAGCAAAATGGCCCCCATAGGTTCGCCCGCTAACTCTCCACAGATACTAATATCGAGTTTATGGTATCGACAATCTAGGTGCGCCTGATGCAAAGCCCGCAATATTCCAGGATGATAACTGTCAAATAACGAGCTCACCCGCGGGTTATTACGGTCAACAGCCAGCAAATATTGGGTTAAATCATTACTACCAACAGAGACAAAATCCACTCGTTTTGCCACATCATCCAACTGATATAACATGGCAGGCACTTCGAGCATAATGCCTATTCGTGGCATCACTATGTCGCTGTTAACATCGTTTTTTAATTCAACATAGGCTTGTTGCAAATATTCTAAGGATTGATCGATTTCATCTAAGTTGCTGACCATAGGCAGCAAAATACTTAACTGTTTACCGTCTCCCCCAGCCTGTAGCATGGCCCGTAACTGCACCAAAAACAGCTCAGGATGATCCAGAGACAAGCGAATACCGCGCCATCCAAGGAAAGGATTGTCTTCTTTAATCGGGAAATACGGTAAAGGTTTATCGCCTCCCACATCTAAAGTACGCATCACCACAGGTCGACCGGACGCTGCCGATAAGACCTGTTGATAGACTTTGACTTGCTCAGATTCACTCGGGAAGCGCTGTTGCAACATAAAAGGAATTTCAGTGCGATAAAGCCCAATACCGTCGGCGCCCTCTGCAATTTCAGAGGCCACACCACTGAGTAATCCCGCATTGAGATACAAGCGAATACGTGAACCATCTAGGGTTACAGAAGGCAGCGCTAATTCTTGGGCATACTGGCGTTGCAAAGCTTTTTGTGCCGAAATCAGGCTACGATACTCACCGACAATCGCAGGTGATGGCGACACCAATAACTGACCACGGCTTGCGTTTACAACTAAAAGTTTTTGGTCAATATTGGCGGATAACAGTTGCTCGACACCTGTAATAGCAGGCACACCTAAGGCACGGGCTAAAATGGCGGCATGGGAGTTTACGCCACCAAGCTCAGTGACAATACCCGCAAGCTTTTGCCTTGGGAACTCAGCCAACATAGTCGCATCGGCTTCACGGGTAATGAGGATTACAGGTTTATCGGGCTCAAGCTCTAGACGTTCTGGCTCAATAAGTTGGCGTAATACTTTTTGACCTAAGTCGCGAATATCGCTAGCCCGCTCCTTAAGGTAAGGGTCTTCCATTGCTAAAAACTGTTGAATATAACGTAGAGACACTCGGCTCACCGCCGACTCAGCAGCCCAGCCTAATTGCACTTCACGGGTATATTCGCCGCCTAAACTAGCATCATCGAGCAGTAACTGTAATGCATTGAAAATGGAGACAACTTCGTCATCTTGCTCGCGATCAAACCGTTGAGATAAGGCACCTATTGCTTCTTTACAACGCACCATAGCCGTGGTTAAGCGACTCGATTCATAGGCAATATCGTCAGAGCGCACCTCAGGCTGTTCAAGGGGGATTTCCCCACCAAGTACGAAGGCATACGCAATGGCGATACCGTTTGACGCTGAAGTACCTTGAAACAGAATTTGTTGATGATGGGAGCTGACTTGTGCTTTTTGTTTTAAGCCACGCACCGCCATCGCTAATTGGGCGGCGAGGGTCATCAGGAAGGCTTCTTCGCCCTCACTGAATTGACGAGCACTCGCCTGCTGTACCACTATCACCCCAACCACAGCCTTCTGGTAGATAATAGGTACAGCTAAAAAAGCGCGGTATTCTTCTTCGGCAACTTCAGGGAAAAGTTTAAATCTGGGATGAAGCCGCGCATCCGCTAGGTTAACGGCCTCTTCTCGCTGGGCAGCGAGTCCTACTAAACCTTCGGTCAACGGCATACGTACCCGACCAACGGCGCTTTTTTCAAGACCGTCGGTTGCAGATAACACCAGTTCTTGCTCTTCTAGGATATAGATCGAGCAACATTGGGTTTCCATCGCCGCTTTAGTCGATGAAACTAAGACTTCTAGTGCGGTTTCCAAACTGTGGGCAGATGCCACAGCCTGAGTAATATCCCTAAGCGTATTTAACACTGTTTTCAATCCTCTTTTGAAAATCAGCCCGTTGTTTTTTGCCTTCCCCGTTTCCTAGGTATTTCTAGGGTCTGGAATGACAATGCCGTTACCGCAAACTCTTTCATCACCTTACGATAAACATCACGCTTAAATGACACGACTTGCCGCACAGGATACCAATAACTTACCCAGCGCCAATCGTCAAATTCAGGATGCCCAGAGGAACTTAAATTAATCGCACTATCTTGGCTTTTCAGTTGTAACAGAAACCACTTTTGTTTTTGCCCAATACACACAGGTTTACTGTCTTGCCTGACTAAACGCTTTGGCAAACGATAGCGTAACCAAGAACGGGTCGAGGTTAATATATGCACGTGTTCAGGTCTTAGGCCCACTTCTTCATACAACTCACGATACATAGCCTCTTCTGCTGTCTCGCCATCATCGACGCCACCTTGAGGAAATTGCCATGAGTGTTGACCGAAACGTCTAGCCCACATGACTTGGCCATATCTGTTACAAATTATAATGCCCACATTTGCGCGAAAGCCGTCGCTATCAATCACATGGACTCCAAATCACATTAAATTTTAATAAACTGATTGTTTCATAAAGCTAGTCTCTCAGCAAACCTCTATTTTATCCTAAGCTTTGGATAACATCTGACTTAAAAGACATTTATCAACAATGCTAGGGGATGGGATCCGGGGATATCCACATTTTCTGTGGATATCTCTGTTTGAAACTCAGGTGAACTTGTTATAACGTTCAAAAAACATCTATTTACCATCGTTTTGAAAATTTAGAGTTAAAACTTAATAGCAAATAAATTCATTAACTTGCAAATTAATCACGATTTATTTTAGACTAAAAAACCAATAAAGCTCATTATTTAACCAGCAAGAAGTATTTCTATCATTCTCGCGATATTACTCAACTTTATACACAAATAGTGTCCACAACTGTCCACAAAAGCCAGAATAAATGCACTTTATTCGCATTGACTTAGGATTTTTATTAGGTTAAGAGGCTCACTTTACTGAGTTATCCATAATATCTGTGGATAAGTATGTGGGGAACGCAAGGGAAAGCAGAGAGTAACTTTGAACACTTTTTTGCACAACGGGGGTTAACACGGATATAAAATTGAAAATCAGTCACTTAGAATAAAAACATTCGGTACAAGTTAACCCACCCTGTAGAGCTCGTTTTTTAACCACCATTGCTAAGCGGTTATTTTTAAGTAAAATCCAGCCATGAATCGAATTATCCCCCCCGAAAATCTATCTGAACTACTCGAACGTGCCAACATGATGGCGGGCGTGAGTTTGGCGCAGATAGCCAGCCAAAGAAGCATTCGAGTCCCCAAGGATCTTAAACGCGATAAAGGTTGGGTCGGTCAACTAATCGAAATGGAATTAGGCGCAACGGCGGGTTCTAAACCTGAGCAAGATTTTCTACATTTAGGGGTCGAGCTAAAAACTATCCCCATTGATACACAGGGGCGACCGCTGGAGACCACTTATGTCTGCGTGGCGCCGCTATCGAATATCCAAGGATTAACCTGGCAAAACAGCTTAGTCTGCCATAAGTTACAGCGAGTACTTTGGGTACCCGTTGAAGGAGAGAGGCATATTCCTGTGGGTGAGCGCCGTATAGGTACACCAATATTGTGGGAACCAGATCCGCACGAGTTGCGATTACTGCAACAGGATTGGGAAGAGATCATGGAGCTTATCGCCCTCGGAAAAGTAGAGAGGCTTACAGCGCGCCACGGCGAAGTGCTGCAATTGCGCCCTAAGGCCGCGAATAGTAAGGCGTTAACACAAAGCATTGCCGAAGATGGTAGCATCAAAATGACCAACCCTAGGGGCTTTTATTTAAAGACCAGTTTCACTGCTATGATACTTAATAAGGTATTTGGTTAATTTTTAGTAACGATATGGACTTGGATTGATCCAGATCACAAATTTCACTGGCACTAAGGTGACTCTTTTCTATAAACTACGGCATCCTGAAATCACAGCCGTATTCGGATACCAATCAAGCAGTGAGAGCACGTAGACAAGCGAAAAAACTCCTTTTTGCGATTTTAGCTTGGGCGATTGCCATGGCTGCATTCGTGTTTTTTCGATATGCCCAATCACCAGAGCTGCCCCAATGGGCGGTAAGTTCGGCTGATCTCGCAACACTTGCTATCTACATGGGGATAATTTTTGGCAGCTTACATTGGATGTCGAACGTCATTGCAGATTTCAGTGCAATCAATCGCCTCCCCTATGTGTTTTCAGTCATCTTTAAGGGCTTGTTTTTATTACTGGGTGCTACGACGTTAGCTTACATGACTCAGTTTTTAAATATGTGGGCCATCGAAAATCATATGTCGACCCTCAGACAAATGCTGACGGCGCACATTCTCTATAGTCCTTCATTCCAAGCATTGATCGTATATTTGGTCGTTGTACGAGTCAGCTTAGCTTTTGTCGAGCAAATGGCATTATTAGTCGGGCCGCGTATTTTACTCAACATAGGCCTTGGTAAATACCACAAGCCAAGATATGAGCAGCGCTTATTCCTCTATTTAGACATGGTCGCCTCAACCACACATGCCGAATCACTTGGCGATTACCGCTTTAGTCGATTGATCCAAGACAGCTTTAGTTTACTTTCAGATACTGTGTCCAATAACGAAGCTGAAATCTACCGCTATATGGGAGATGCAGTGCTGCTTCACTGGCCATTAGAAGAAGGGATAGTTCACGACCGCTGCATGAATATCTATTTTGAATTTAGCCAACAACTGAACTGGCAACGCCGCTACTTTGAAGAGCATTATGGCTTTGTGCCGAAATTTAAAGCGGCGGCCCATTGTGGCCAAGTCGTCGCTGCAGTTGTTGGTGTACAGAAACAAGAAATTAGTTTCTTTAGTGACGTGCTCAATACCTTAGCAAGACTGCAAGATCAATGTAATCCACTAGGACAGCGCATGTTGATTTCAGGCGCACTCGCAGGACGTTTAGATAACCCCAACACTCAGTATCACCTATCAAATCTAGGCCCAGTCAAACTCAAAGGGAAACAACACTCAATTGAAGTGTTTGGCGTTTCCCCGCTCTGATTTGTAATCGACTTTAAGCTTTAGCTTGAATTAATGCTTTGCAGTTACAGTCAGTTTATTCCTCGTCCTTAGCTAATAATTTTTGGATCATTAAACCTAAAGTGCGGAAAGTTAAGATCCGACTGGTGGTTTGACGCCAGACAAGGCCGATATCACGGTAAGGTGCCTCACCCGGTGGCGTCATCACCACTAAATCTGTGTCATTCAAAATACCCGCGTCAATGG
Source organism: Shewanella sp. SM20 (assembly GCF_025654545.1). NCBI lineage: Bacteria > Pseudomonadati > Pseudomonadota > Gammaproteobacteria > Alteromonadales > Shewanellaceae > Shewanella > Shewanella sp. SM20. The sequence goes on from NZ_JAKKRK010000013.1 coordinate 50,506, forward strand.
CCATTTGCGGAAGAAACGTGGTGCCCAGTTTACTGTTCACCATCTGCACTAAAGTATGCAAACTGGTGGCGGCAAACGGATTGACTTTCGCACTATCACCTAGCTGACATGCAGTAATAGCATGGCCTGTGATGCAATGCTCACTTTGCAGAAGAAAAATACTCTCGTCCGGCAGAGTTTGATAATCAATAGGTTGATGTATGCCACCCGCTAAATCTTTGTGGGCCACCATTTTGAAAGGATCTATGCCCACTTTCATGCTGTGGTAACCGCTAGTATCAACGGGTAGCGCTAGGATCAATAAGTCCAGCTCTCCTTTACCCAAAGCATCTAGCAAACGCTCAGTGGTATCTTCCTTCAATAATAAACTCATCGCCGGATAAGATTGCTGACACTGGCGGATCACACGGCTCAATAGGAAAGGCGCTATGGTTGGAATACAGCCTAAGCGAATATCCCCCGTCATCGGCTCACCTTGATTTTTCACTAATTCCACCAAATCATCCACATCAGTGAGAATTTTACGGGCGCGCTGCACCACCTCTTCACCAATGGCGGTAAACATAAATGACTTATGGTCTCGCTCAATCAACTGATGCCCTAACTGCTCTTCTAGGTTTTGGATCCCACTTGAAAGTGTTGATTGACTGACAAAACACACCTTAGCGGCGCGGTTAAAATTCTGCTCTTGATGGAGATTCACCAAATAGAATAAGTTTTTTAAGCTAGGTAAACTTTTCATTTTCTCGATTGCCATGAAGGTTATGAATTAAGAAATTAAATCTACTTTAGCATAAGTGATGAGCAATAACGCGGCATAAGATATCAGGATTGTGACCCGAATCGATATTCAATCGGTTCGCCGTAAAACTTAAGTGGGAGTAACAAAATAAGATGGGAAAAGCGCTAACAAGAAAATGTCGAAAACAACAAACTTAATCGTAAAACCAATGCAAGATTCACTCAATTGAGCGCAACAATAGACATTATTGCTGCGCCTTAACGTACCTTAGCAAGTAATATTTTATGCTTTGGCTTGGAGGAATAACTTTAACTGTTGTAAATCTGCACTCGCGTGTTCAACGATGTCAGCAACCCAAGAGCCATGTTCAGCATCCCATCTTGCTTCTTCGCCATGCTGTAATAACTGGGCGATCTGCTGAATACGTTTTAACCCCACAGAACCTGCAGCACCTTTAAATTTATGTGCTTCTGAACATAAGGTATCTTTGTCTGCAGCGTCGTTAGCCTTCACTAGATTTCCAACATATTCAGGCATTAACTGCTCAAATAACACCACACTCTTGAGTAAGGTACCGGCACCAATGGCGCTGCAGTACTGTTCGAGAGTATTGAGATCTAGGATTGCTTCTAATTCAACTGTGGCCATAAGGCCTCCCTTAAGTGGTTCAATGCTTAAAACGAATTTATCACATGATACCCACTAAAATTGTCAGTGCAACTTATAGCGATATTCATGGTCTAATTCAGATTAAAATTAACAAAAAACAAACTAATAGTCGTAAATAAACGCTTACGAAATAATAGCGACGACATAACATTTAGGGAGTAAATTTATCCCACTAACTTGCCTCTATCGTTGCGCTAATGCGTGCCCTTGTCCACCATAATGCTGCAAATTATCCACAATCGCCACCAATCCATCCCAACGATAGGCACACCAATCGGGTGCTAATAGCATAGGCTTTTTCGCATAAGCGGTGACACGGTGAAAAATCACTTCCGCGGGAGTATGGCGGATCATCTCGCCGACACTGTGAGCATAATCCTCAAGACTCAATAAAGGTAAGCGCCCACTTCGCCACGACTTAGCCATAGTGCTACCTTCGACGATATGCAAAGGATGTAGCTTCAAGCCATCAACGCCATGCTGCAATACAGCAGCTAAAGTCGCCATATAATCGCTATGGGTTTCATCGGGTAAGCCAAGAATGAGATGAGTGCACACCTTAAGACTGCGAGCTCTCGCCCTCGACACAGTGTCACAATAACAGGCGAAATCATGGCCACGGTTAATTCTACGCAGTGTTTCATCTTTGGCTGTTTGCAACCCGAGCTCTAACCACACATCGACACCATTTGCCTGATAGCGCGCCAGTAAATCCAGTACATTATTCGACACACAATCGGGGCGAGTTCCAACACATAAACCGACTATCTCGCCATCTTTAACCGCTTCATCGTACTTAGCCATTAACACTTGATATTCATCGTAAGTGCTAGTGTAGGCTTGAAAATAAGCAATAAATTTATCGGCTTGTGCCTGAGGCTTCGCCTCACGATAGCGGCTCTTACCATGTTCGAGTTGCTCAGTAATACTCAATACATCGGCGGTTTGATGGCTAAATGACGCCACATTACAGAAAGTACAACCTCCGCGCCCTAAAGTGCCGTCACGGTTAGGGCAAGTAAACTTGGCATCTATAGTGAGTTTTCGCAGTCGGGTGCCATATCGCGCCTTACAAACGGCACCAAAGGTGTTCACATATGCATCAAGCCCCATCAGAGCACCCACCAAATTTCATATCGCTTCATTGAGAATAACCAAGATAAAATCACAAATAGAGAAGAAAATACGTGAACAAATAGAAGAAAAAGCTTAGTGTAAATAAGGTAGCGAGAGTTTTCTTGGCGCTACATCAAATTCCCGCCTGACTCATACCGTTATTATCATAAATGTGCGCATCCTCAAATTAGCCAGCTTACCGCTGAGATCTTGCTCACACCAAAATGAATAACAATTCAACAATTTTAATTTTTTATCTATTTACTGTGTTTGCAATAAAAATCACTATTTCTAAATCAAAAACAATCCCATCAGCATGTTACACCTTGGTAAATTTTGAGTTTGATAGTTTTTAAAATTCTTTTTATTCATAATGTTATACAGCACATTTTACTGTTGACGTTAACGTAAGGCAATTGTGGTTTGTGTATGAAACATGAATTAATACCCATGTTTTATGCAAATTTTTGGTTTGACCTTTATTGAATCTCAGGCTAATTTGGGTGGTTCGGGTGCATATCTATAGAAAGTCTTTACATTTTCTCCCCGAGTAGTAATCAGTTGAGGTCTAGGGAGGTTTTTGTATGAGCTTATATCATCCCAGTTTTGAGCGGGACAATTGTGGTTTTGGGTTGATAGCACAGATGGATGGCGAAGCCAGCCACCGCATAGTGCGCACGGCAATCCATGGTCTAGATCGCATGAAGCACCGAGGGGGCATTGCCTCCGACGGTCGCACTGGCGACGGCTGTGGTTTATTAATGCAATTACCCGTGCAATTTTTTGAAGCGATTGCCGCGGAAAATGATTGGCATTTGAGCAGAAAATTTGCCGTAGGTATGCTGTTTTTAAGTCAAGATGATGAACTGGCTGACCAAGCCAAGTTTATTCTTGAGCGCGAACTCGAGCGTGAAACCTTAAGTATTGCAGGCTGGCGCAAGGTGCCTGTCAATCCCGATGTGTTAGGTGAAATTGGCAAGGCTAGCCTGCCACAAATCTATCAAGTGCTGATCAACGCCCCCATTGGCTGGCGTGAAAAAGACTTGGAACGTCGCCTTTATATGGCGCGTCGCCGCCTAGAGCAGCAGATCACCGACGACAAAGACTTCTATGTCGCGAGTTTGTCAGGCCAAGTTATCGTCTATAAAGGTCTGATGATGCCTGTAGACTTGCCCGCGTTTTATCCCGATCTCGCGGACATTCGCTTAAAAAGCTCTATCTGCCTATTCCATCAACGTTTCTCAACAAATACTTCTCCTAAATGGCCATTAGCTCAGCCGTTTAGATATTTAGCCCATAACGGCGAAATCAATACGATTACGGGTAACCGTCAATGGGCCCGCGCCCGTGCCTATAAGTTTAATTCGCCGCTACTGCCAGATTTGCAGCAGGCCGCTCCCTTTGTGAATGAAACAGGCTCAGACTCTTCATCTTTAGATAATATGCTGGAAATGCTGTTATCTGGTGGCATGGACTTATACCGTGCCATGCGTCTATTGATCCCGCCTGCTTGGCAAAGTAATCCAGAAATGGATGACGAATTAAAAGCCTTCTACGACTTTAACTCTATGCACATGGAGCCTTGGGATGGTCCGGCAGGTATTGTGATGACCAACGGTCGCCATGCCGCCTGCGCTGTTGACCGTAATGGTCTGCGTCCATCGCGTTATGTGATCACAAAAGATCGTATTTTGACCTTAGCTTCCGAAGTCGGAATTTGGGATTACGCCGCCGATGAAGTGATTGAAAAAGGCCGTGTTGGGCCTGGCGAATTGCTGGTATTAGATACCTTGAACGGCCGCCTGTACCAATCTTTTGAAATTGATAACGATCTTAAACGCCGCCACCCTTACAAAGAGTGGATGGCGAAAAACAGCCGTACTTTAACGCCAGCGGAAGATTTAGCCTCTGAGCAGCACGGTGCCAGCGAGTTAAGCCCTGAGCTATTGCTGCAATACCAAAAACAATTTGGCTATACCCGTGAGGAATTAGAACAAGTTATTTGGGTATTGGCGAAGCAAGGTGAAGAAGCCACAGGTTCTATGGGCGACGACACACCTATGGCGGTATTGTCGAAAAAGTCACGTTCACTGTATGACTATTTTAGGCAAAAATTTGCTCAAGTAACGAATCCACCTATTGACCCCTTACGTGAAAAGCACGTCATGTCGTTGACCACTTGTATTGGCCGTGAACAGAACCTCTTCAATGAAACGACTGGGCATGCTTACCGGGTAATGTTCAATTCACCTATTTTATTATTCAGTGATTTTAACCAGTTACTGGGATTAGATAGCACTTACTATCGCGCCAATATTGTCGATTTAAATTACGAACCACAGGAAGGCTTAGAAAGTGCCATTCGCCGTATCACAGCCGAAGCCGAGCGTTTAGCCCGCAGCGGCACGACTTTGTTGATCCTTTCGGATAGAGCCATAGGTAAAACGGCGCAAGTGATCCCCGCGGCCATGGCGGTCGGTTCTGTGCAGCAAATGCTGGTGAATAAGAGCCTGCGCTGCGACACCAACATTATTGTTGAAACCGCATCGGCGCGAGATCCGCATCACTTTGCTGTATTGCTTGGCTTTGGTGCCACGGCGATTTATCCGTATTTAGTGTATGAGTCAATTTCCGAACTGGCAAAACGCCATGACTTAACCGATACCACGGCATTGATGTTGAACTTCCGCTACGGCATCGAAAAAGGCTTGCGTAAGATCATGTCCAAAATGGGCATCAGCACTGTCGGCTCCTATCGTTGCAGTCAGCAATTTGAAGCCATAGGCATTGCCAGCGAAGTGATCGAACTGTGTTTTAAAGGCGTAATTAGCCGCATCGAGGGTGCAGGCTTTGCAGACATCGCCCAAGACCAAGCTATTCTGCACAAAGCGGCCTACCGTGCCCATGTGCCATTACCGCAAGGTGGCCTGCTGAAATACGTTGAGGGCGGTGAGTATCACTGCTTCAACCCTGATGTGGTCAACACCTTGCAAGCGTCATTGATTGACAAAAACTTCGCGACCTATAAAAAGTTTGCCGACCTCGTCGACAATCGTCCAATAGCCACGCTACGTGACTTAATCGGTATCAAGGGTGCGCAGGCATCAATTGATGTCGCTAACGTCGAAGGCGCAGCGGGCTTGTATCAACGTTTTGACAGCGCAGCCATGAGTATCGGCGCCCTCAGCCCCGAAGCCCATGAAGCGCTGGCTATCGCGATGAACCGCTTAGGTGGCCGCTCGAACTCAGGTGAAGGTGGTGAGGATGCACGCCGCTTTAATACTGAACGCAACTCTGCGATTAAACAGATTGCCTCGGCACGCTTTGGCGTCACGGCACATTATTTAGTTAATGCCGATGTGTTACAGATTAAAGTCGCCCAAGGGGCAAAACCCGGTGAAGGCGGCCAGTTACCCGGCCATAAAGTCAGTGTGGAAATCGCCGGACTGCGTCACGCACGTCCTGGTGTGACCTTGATTTCACCACCGCCACACCACGATATTTACTCTATCGAAGATTTAGCCCAGCTAATTTTCGACTTGAAGCAAATCAACACTAAAGCACTGATTTCAGTGAAACTTGTGTCAGAACCCGGTGTGGGGACCATCGCCACCGGTGTGGCCAAAGCCTATGCGGACATGATCACGATTTCAGGGTATGACGGCGGCACAGGTGCTAGCCCAATCACCTCAGTGAAGTATGCGGGCAGTCCATGGGAGCTAGGGTTAGCCGAAGTGCATCAATCGCTAGTGGAAAATGGTCTACGCCATAAAATTCGCCTGCAGGTCGATGGCGGCTTAAAAACCGGTACCGATGTGATTAAAGCCGCGTTATTAGGCGCCGAAAGCTTTGGTTTTGGTACTGTGCCTATGATCGCCCTAGGTTGTAAATACCTGCGTATTTGCCACTTGAACAACTGCGCGACTGGCGTAGCAACGCAAGATAAAAACCTGCGCGACAACCATTACCATGGTCTGCCAGAGCGAGTGATGACTTACTTTGAGTTTGTTGCACAGGAAGTTCGTGAATGGATGGCGACCTTAGGGGTGAGCAAGTTTGAAGACTTAGTCGGTCGCAGCGAATGGTTATATACCCTCGAAGGTCAAACCGCTAAGCAACAAGGGCTCGACTTATCGCCGATTTTGTATCAACCCAAGGTGCCAGCAACCTCGTCACGCACTTGGCAAGAAACCAATCCACCGGCGGATTTAGGGCTGCTTAACCAACATTTATTAAACGAGTGCCAAAGCGCCGTCGATAAGGGCGAGTGTTTCGATGCCGCTTACAGCATCAACAACACCGACCGCTCCGTTGGCGCGACCTTATCCGGCTATATCGCAAGCACGCTCGGCGTCAAAGGCACCAAAGCGCCGGTTAAACTGAGCTTTAACGGCAGTGCAGGCCAAAGCTTTGGCGTGTGGAACAGCCCAGGCCTTGAGTTAAAACTCTGCGGTGATGCCAACGACTATGTGGGTAAAGGCATGTCTGGCGGCCAAATCGTCATCTACCCGCCAATTGGCAGCCCGTTCCAAAGTGAGCGTAGCGCCATTGTCGGTAACACGTGTCTTTACGGCGCGACGGGCGGCAAGTTCTTCGCCGCAGGTCAAGCGGGCGAGCGTTTTGCAGTCCGTAACTCTGGGGCGATTGCTGTGGTTGAAGGGCTTGGCGATAACGGCTGCGAATACATGACCAGCGGCATTGTGGTTGTCCTTGGTAAAACAGGGGTGAACTTCGGCGCTGGGATGACAGGCGGTTTTGCCTATGTGTTCGATCAATTCGGCCGCTTCAATCGCCGTGTGAATACTGAGCTTGTCGATACTCAAAAACTCGAATCACCGATCCATCAACAACATTTAAAAGGTCTGATTGAAGCCCACGTGGCCGAAACGGGCAGTGAACATGCCAAGATGATCTTAAGTGATTTTGGTAACTGGTTAGATTGCTTCGTATTAGTAAAACCTAAAAATATTGCCGTGGCCGATCTGCTCAAATTAGAGAAATCGAGCCCAGAATTAGTTGTAAAAGCGGGGTAATGGCGCATGAGTAACGATTTTCAATTTATTGAAGTGGGTCGTAAAGACCCCGCTAAACACCCTGCGGCTAAACGTGCGACTCAGTTTATTGAGATTTATCAGCCTTTTGCCCAGCCTCAAGTGGCTGAGCAAGCGGACCGCTGTTTAGATTGCGGCAATCCTTATTGTGAGTGGAAGTGCCCGCTACACAATTATATTCCTAACTGGCTCAAGCTAGCGGAACAAGGCCGCATCATGGAAGCGGCAGATTTAGTGCATGAGACCAACACTCTGCCCGAAATCTGCGGCCGTGTTTGTCCACAGGACAGACTCTGTGAAGGTGCTTGTACTCTGAATGACGACTTTGGCGCTGTCACTATCGGTAATGTCGAAAAATACATTACCGACACAGCTATCGCCCAAGGCTGGCGCCCCGATATGAGCAAGGTCACGCCACGCCCTGAACGAGTGGCGATTGTCGGTGCGGGTCCTGCAGGTTTAGGCTGCGCGGATATTCTGTCTCGCAACGGTGTTAAAGCTGTGGTCTTTGATAAATATCCACAAATTGGTGGTCTACTCACCTACGGTATTCCGTCTTTTAAACTCGACAAAGCCGTTATGGCGACCCGTCGCAGTGTATTAGAAGGCATGGGCATTGAGTTCAAACTCGGTGTCACTGTAGGTAAGGACATCCCATTTACTAAACTGCTCGAAGAATACGATGCCGTCTTCCTCGGTATGGGCACCTATACCGCAATGAAAGCAGGCCTTGAGGGTGAAGATGCCAAAGGCGTATACCAAGCCCTGCCCTATTTGATTGGTAACACCCATCATTTAATGGGCACCCAGAATACTGAAACGCCCTACCTGAACCTTGAAGGTAAACGTGTGGTGGTATTAGGCGGTGGTGATACTGCGATGGATTGTGTGCGCACAGCCGTCAGACAAGGTGCCAGCAGCGTAGTCTGTGCTTACCGCCGGGACGAGGCCAACATGCCGGGCTCACGTCGCGAAGTGCAAAATGCGCGGGAGGAAGGCGTTAACTTCCTGTTTAACCGTCAACCTGTGGCGATTAAAACCCAAGATGGCAAAGTGATCGGCATTGAATGCGTTGAAACAGCCATGGGCAAGGCCGATGCAAGTGGTCGTCAACGCGCCGAAGCGATTGCGGGGAGCGAACAGTTGCTCGAAGCCGATGCGATTATTATTGCCTTTGGTTTCCAACCTAGCCCAGCACCTTGGTTTGCCGAACATGGTATCGAGCTCGATCAATGGGGCCGAGTTAAAGCGAGTAAGTTAGACGAAAATCCATTCCAAACCACCAACCCGAAAGTGTTTGCCGGTGGTGATATGGTGCGCGGTTCTGACTTAGTCGTGACAGCCATTGCCGAAGGTCGCGATGCTGCTCAAGGTATTCTTAATTACTTAGACTAAGTGCTATAGATTAAGCGCCAACGTGTTTGTTTTATCGGTAAAAAACATTTTACCCTTGTCATTTTAACAAGCACTCCAATGGCTGGACTCGTGCAAACGAGTTCAGCCATTTGCTAGTGGCTTATCGCAATCGGTTGATGGATAAAATAGATAGATAAAGCGCGCATCTTAGGAGCGCACTTTTCCGTTAACCCTCCCGCGTTTTACCCCGCGATTATCAAGCAATCCCAATCTCGCCATAACGACTGCATAAAACTGTGTGGTATATTAGCCAGCATTCCCGTGTCCCACTCTTTAAGTGTTGAATCAAAAAGGTCTCCCATGAAAATTGGAATTATTGGCGCAATGGAGCCAGAAGTCGCTCACCTGATCGCCGCCATGACAAATGCGACATCGCAAACCATTGCTGGTATTGAATTTATTGCTGGTACTCTCGCGGGTAAAGACGTAGTCGTGACTCGCTCAGGCATAGGTAAAGTCGCCGCAAGTATTGCGACCACGCTACTCATCGAAAAATATGCGCCAGATGCGGTGATCAACACTGGTTCTGCCGGTGGTTTTGTGGATTCGCTGGCCATTGGCGATATCGTGATTTCTTCTGAAGTGCGTCACCATGATGTGGATGTCACCGCCTTTGGTTATGAAATTGGCCAAATGGCGCAGCAACCAGCTGCGTTTATTCCTGCCGCACATTTAGTTGAAGCAGCCAACAAAGCGATTGCTCAACTGGGTGAAGTCAAAGCGATTGAGGGTTTGATTTGTACTGGCGACAGCTTTATTTGTGATCCTGTTCGCACCCAAGCCATGCTCAAAAACTTCCCAACGATGGCCGCCTGTGAGATGGAAGGCGCGGCAATCGCTCAAGTTTGTCATCAGTTTGGAGTGCCATTTGTGGTGATCCGCTCTTTATCGGATAACGCCAACAATGACTCGCCAGTGGATTTCGACTCTTATATTGTCAAAGCGGGTTATCACTCGGCTCTGATGGTGATGTTGCTGCTTGAGCAACTGAATCCTAGCGCAGTAAAATAATCACTTAAGTGGAAAGTACCGAATGCACACCTATTTTTATCAACAACTTGTCGAGATAGATGGCGCTTTGTTTGAAGGCTTTTTGGTACTTTTTTTTGCTTTGTTATTGGCGCGGTTAGCGCCATTGCCACGGGAAATGCAGCCGCTTATTTGGTTTAGCCATTTAGCTAAGCAACTCGCAGCCAAAGTGAATCGCCCTGAACGATCTCCAAGCCAACAAGCCACAGCAGGCTTTTTAGCTATGTTGCTGTTGCTGTTTCCATTTTGGGCCATTATCACCTTTTTACTCGAACTGGCTGCCTTTCCATGGTTTTTCGAATTTTTGGTGCTTTATCTGTGTTTAACCGATGCAGGGTTTAGCCAAGTTGCTGATGAAATCGCTAAGGCCTTAAAACGTGGAGATAATGCCAGCGCAAAAAAGCTTTTACAGCCTTGGGTAGTGCGCGATACCGATAGTCTGTCGGAAATCGGCCTAGCCAAAGCCACCATAGAAAAACTCGCCACAGCGCCTATTTACGGCACAGCATCGACCATTTTCTTTTTCGCTATTGCTGGAGCACCGCTAGTGCTAGCAGTGCGCATGCTCAAACAACTCGAATTGAGCTGGCCGCCCATTCAACCAAAGTATCAACATTTCTGCAGTACTGTGAATGGTGTATCCATTATCTTGCTGGCGATTCCGGCTTGGTTGTGGAGCCTGTCGCTCGCTATTCAAGGCGGGCCTAAGGCGTTTGCAAAACTTTTTAGAGCCCCTAAAAATCATCACGCTATTCGAGGTTATGTTCTCAGTGTGAATCTCGTGGCCAGTATTTTGAGAATCGAGCTCGGTGGACCACAGAAGTTTGCTGGCGTGCGTATCAATGTGGATAAATTGTGCTACGGTCCGCAGCCAACCTGTGATGACATCACGCCTGCAATTAAGCTGACCTCACGTGCCTGTGCTATCTGGTTTAGCTTTATCATTATACTACCCTTGTTATGGGCAAGTTTACGTTGGTTACAAAGCCTGTGATATGATGCCGCATTATCTCAACGTGAAGTTAAAGGCTGACCATCTTGCTCGAAAACATGCATGTTTCATTAACAACACCTGCGTTGTTATTTCCTGCTATCTCATTGTTACTATTAGCTTATACCAATCGTTTTTTTGCCTTAGCCGCATTAATCCGAAATTTAAGCAATGGTGAAAAACCCGTACATAAAGATCAAATTAAGAACCTGAGCCAGCGTATTACCATCATTCGTCGAATGCAGGAAGCAGGCGTGTCAAGCTTTGCCCTATGCGTACTGTGTATGATTTTTATCTATATCGGCTTTAATAAAACCGGCTCAGTGATTTTTGGCGCTAGCCTACTGCTCTTGCTCTATTCACTGATTTTATCTGTGATTGAAATCCGCATCTCTGTTGACGCATTAAATATCCATATCAAAGAGATGAGTAAATGAGCCAGTGGATCTACTTTTTTGATTTATGGGGTACCGCTGTATTTGCATTATCCGGCGCACTTGCCGCTGGACGCCATAGAATGGACCCCTTTGGCGTAATAGTACTCGCCTCGGTTACCGCTGTCGGTGGTGGCAGTATTCGTGATGCCTTAATTGGTGCAACGCCAGTGTTCTGGATCCGCGACCCGAATTACATCATCGTGATCCTCGCGACCGTGCTCGTCTGTTTGCTATTAGTCCGTCGCCCTCGTAAGGTACCCGAGTATATTTTACCCGTCGCAGATGCCTTTGGATTGGCCCTCTTTACCGTGATAGGTGCTGAAAAGGCCCTCAATATGGGCTTGAGTGGGATGATTGCCGTCGTAATGGGCTTGATCACTGGCGTGGGAGGAGGCATTATTCGAGACTTACTGTGTAGACAAGTTCCTATGGTCTTACGCACAGAAGTCTATGCCACAGCTTCGATCATAGGTGGTATCGGCTATACCGTGAGCTTAGCCTACGGTATGGGCGAAAAAATGGCGCTGTTTCTGGCGATGGCCAGTGCCCTGTTAATCCGCTTAAGTGCCATCAAGTGGCATCTTTCATTACCGGCCTTTGATCTCAAGACCAAGAGGGAATAGTTTGCGAATATTGTGTTTTATTTTGTGCCTCATTTTTGTTCCAGCCCTCAATCCTGCAGCGGCACAAGCCAACTCAGGTGAAATGCCACAAGAACAGCAGTTAGCCGTAAAATATATGAATGCGCTGACTGAACACGACTATAAGACACTGCGAAAATTCTATAACCGCGAAAGCGTCTTCTTCGACAAAACCGCCAACCGTAAATACACTGGCGGCCGCTTCATCATCGACTTCCTTGAGCGCGCCCACGAGGGCGTGCTCGAGTACAACTTCAACATAGAACATATGTATAACGCAGGCTCTTTAGTAGTGATGATAGGTAACTATCATTTCAAGGGTCCAGGTGAACAATTTGGCAAACCGGGGAAAATCATCGATGTTGCGATACCTGGTGTGACAAGCCTTAAGATCGACATGCTCAATCGCAGAGTAACGGAACATGTCGACCTAATCGATTACCAAACCATGTCAGACCAATTAGCGATGCAGTAGTCACAAAATTTATCCGTCTTTGAAACTTGATCCCTAAAAACGAGTCGAAACTAACAATGAGTCAATACCACTGCGTATTTCACCTTTGAAAAATTGACTGAGCCGTTTCGTTTCAATGAGGTTTGTATGAAGTTTTTTGGATTGATAGCCCTACTCGCCCTTAATGGCTTAATACTGGCCCCCAAAGTACAGGCCTTACAGCCCATTATCGTTTCCTACGCCGTTCAGCCAGTAAGCCATTTTAATCAACAACTACGCACCGCTCAGGCGCAACATCAGCCTTGGTCGGAAGATCCCAATAAAATCAGCAGCCAATATGCAGGCAACAAATTTACCTTAGTGCGAACTCAAACCAATAAAGACGGCATTTTAACCTATCAAGTGAGCGAGCTTTCCAAACAGCATCCACAGATGCTGTTGATTATCTCACTGAAACAAAACGCTAAACTTTGGCAGGTAAGTTCGGCCCAATTGGCATGGAAATGCAGTGGTGGGCAACACTTTGGCACCGACAGATGTAATATCGCCGAGCATGAGGCCAATACAGCGCCTTAATCTTGTTTTGTGAAAAGATTCAAAAACAAAGAGCGCCCTAAGGCGCTCTTTTTGTTCGTTTAAACTTACTGTAGCGTAAACCTAACTAAACCAACGTCACTATACCAAAGTCACTTTGGCAAACTTACGTTTACCGACTTGGAATACAGCAACAGTACCCGTGAACAAAGTCATACGGCTATCTTCTAGCTTTTCGCCGTCCATCTTCACCGCGCCTTGCTTGATCATCCGCATCGCTTCTGAAGTCGATGACACTAAGTCTGCGTCTTTCAACAGATTGGCAATCGCAATACCTTCACCGGCAGCTAACTCAATTTCTTCGATATCATCGGGGATCATGCCCTTAGAACGATCGACAAAGGCTTGATGCGCACTTTCGGCAGACGCTGCATCATGGAAACGTGTGATAATTTCCTTAGCTAAGGCAATTTTAGTGTCACGTGGATTAGACCCATTCGCCACGTCTTGCTTAAACAGTTCAATTTCAGCCAATGGGCGGAATGATAACAGCTCAAAGTAGCGCCACATCAAGTCATCCGAAATTGACATCAGCTTGCCAAACATTTCGTTGGCAGGTTCGCTCACGCCAATATAGTTATGCGCCGATTTAGACATTTTCTTCACGCCGTCTAAACCTTCAAGCAGCGGCATCATGATCACAGCTTGTGGCTTTTGGCCTTCGGCTTTTTGCAGTTCACGACCCATTAACAGGTTGAACTTTTGATCTGTACCACCCAGCTCAACATCGGCCTGTAGCGCAACTGAGTCATAGCCCTGAAGTAAAGGATACATAAACTCATGAATCGCAATCGACTGACCCGAGGCATAACGCTTCTTAAAGTCATCGCGCTCCATCATACGAGCCACAGTTTGCTTAGACGCGAGACGGATCATACCAGCGGCGCCCAATGGCTCTAACCAGCTTGAGTTGAATTCGATACGAGTCTTAGCAGGATCGAGGATCTTGTAAACCTGTTCTTTATAGGTTTCTGCGTTCGCTAAAACTTGTTCACGGGTGAGCGGCGGACGTGTGCTATTTTTACCACTTGGGTCCCCCACCATACCAGTAAAGTCACCAATCAAAAAAATGACTTCATGACCTAACTCTTGGAATAATCTTAATTTATTCAAGATTACTGTGTGTCCAAGATGGATATCCGGAGCGGTAGGGTCAGCGCCTAACTTAATACGGAGTGGACGTCCTTCTTTGAGTTTTTCCAGCAGATCCGCTTCGAGTAAAATCTCATCGGTACCACGTCTAATTTCTGCTAATACTTGGTCTAAATCAGCCATCTCGGCAGGGACTCCTAAGGCCATGATCATAAAATGAAGAGACTTATGTTACTTGTTAGCCACCACAATTGAAAGTGTGTACACTAACGGGATTATTTAAGTCTCTGGTTATTGGTATCGGCGTCAATGGGAAAGGTTATAACGTTATTTAAATTGTTGCCTAAAAAGCATCAAATTCTCCTTAGCATTCTTTCAGTTATCACAATGATAACCATGCTTCTACCTTCTGAAGAAGCGCAAGCTTCAAGACAAACCACTAGCATTGATGACCAAGCTCAAATCAACACCCGTTATGATGTGCCCTTAGCTTTTCGCTCGCCTGAACGCCCTGAGTTGCCAGAAGGTCAAACAGATAATGCTCCGACAACGGCTGAACCGTTATCCTCACCCGATGCGCTCGCTGCAGCTGGAGCCAATAATCAAACCGCAGGATCCCACGAAAGCGCTCTCCACAGAGATGTTGAACATTTTAACGTCAAAAATGGTGATACTTTAGCCGCGGTATTTGACCGCGCAGGCTTAACCAGCAAAGACGTTTATGAAATCACCCAGTTGCCTTTAGCCAAGCAAAACTTACTTAAGATAATGCCGGGCGAAGAAATTGTGATTTCAAAGGATGCAAACGGTAATTTGACTGAAGTGCGTTATCGGGTCGATGCTATTTCCACGCTAGTCATCACTAAAAGCCAAGAGCAATACAACGAAAAAATCTCAGAAAAGGATGTGGAAATTCGCAGCCATTTCACCAGTGCCAAAATTAAGAGCAATTTCTGGAATGCTGCCGTCGATGCAGGCATGTCTGCCAACCAGATATTACAATTATCGACCGTATTCGGCTGGGATATCGACTTTGCCTTAGACTTACGCGAAGGCGACAGCTTCGCCATTATTTACGAGCAAGAATATGCCGATGGTGAATTTTTGCGTAATGGCAATATCTTAGCTGCAGAATTTGTTAACCAAGATGAGCGCTATACTGCCATTCGCTATACCGACGGTAACTATTATTCCGAAAATGGCACTAGCATGCGTAAAGCCTTCCTGCGCTCACCGGTCGATTTTAAGTATGTCAGCTCCAACTTTAACCCAAGACGTTTGCACCCAGTGACAGGCCAAGTCAAAGCCCATCGCGGTGTAGACTATGTCGCAGCCATTGGCACGCCCATTAAAGCTGCGGGTAGTGGACGCGTTATTGAGTCTGGTTATAATCAATTCAACGGTAACTATGTGTTTATCAAACATAACGATACCTATACCACCAAATATCTACACCTCACAAAACGTAATGTCAGCAAAGGCGCCAACGTTAAGCAAGGACAAATTATTGGTACTTTAGGTAAAACAGGCCGTGTCACAGGGGCTCATTTACATTACGAATTTATCGTCAATGGCGTACACCGCAACCCGAGAACGATTACGCTACCGAAATCCGAATCAATTGCGAGAAAAGAAAAAAATCAATTCGATGCACTTAGCAAGCAATTGATGACTACACTTTCGCAAAACAAGCAAACGCAATTGGCAATGCAATAACGACGGATGGATTCCTCCCAATGAAAAACGCTTATTATATTGGACTTATGTCAGGCACCAGCATGGACGGTGTCGATGCGGTATTGGTCGACTTTTCAGGCGCGCAGCCGCAACTTATCGCCAGCCATACCGAAGCTATTCCGAGCCATTTGCTCAAAGGTCTACAGCGCCTGTGCTTACCCAGCTCAGATGAAATTAACCGCCTCGGCCGTTTAGATCGAAATGTGGGTCAGCTGTTTGCCTTAGCAGTCAATAATCTGATGGCTAAATGTGCTATTGCGAAAGAAGATGTCATCGCCATTGGTAGCCATGGTCAAACTGTGCGCCATATGCCAAACCTCGAAGTGGGTTTTACCTTACAAATAGGCGATCCTAATACTATTGCGACCGAAACAGGCATAGATGTCATTGCCGATTTTCGTCGCAAAGATATTGCCCTTGGTGGCCAAGGCGCGCCCTTAGTACCCGCATTCCACCAGCAAACCTTTGCCCAAGTCGGTAAAAAACGTGTCATCCTCAATATTGGTGGTATTGCCAATATCACCTATCTGCCGGGCAATAGTGAAGAAGTCTTAGGCTTTGATACAGGGCCAGGCAACACCTTAATTGATGCCTGGATGCAACAGGTTAAAAGTGAGCCCTTCGATAAAAATGGCGAATGGGCTGCATCCGGAAAAACTGATCAAAGCTTATTAACTCAGCTGCTTTCGCATCCGTATTTCTCCCTTGCTTACCCTAAAAGCACCGGTCGCGAACTGTTTAACCAAGCTTGGTTAGAGCAGCAATTATCACCCTTTAATCATTTAGATGAAGAAGATATTCAATCAACTTTATTGGATTTAACCTGCCACAGCATAGCCCAAGATATTATTAAACTATCCAATGAAGGGGAATTATTCGTCTGTGGCGGCGGTGCATTTAATGGTCAACTGATGCAGCGTCTTGCAGCCTTATTACCAGGTTATAAGCTGGATACTACCTCGGCCCTTGGCGTAGATCCTAAGTGGGCAGAAGGCATCGCCTTTGCCTGGCTCGCCATGCGCAATCACTTAGGTTTACCCGCTAATCTCCCTGCAGTAACAGGCGCCTCCCGCGAAGCCGTACTCGGCGGACGATTTAGCGCTAAGTAATTGGCCTTCGCAAAATACTAAAGTGATAACCTAAACAAGAGCTTCTATATAAAGCTCTTGTTGTCTTTAAAAGACAAACTAATCTTTTCCCCCTCTTCCTCCCTAAATTTATCAAGAAAATCAGCAGCTATTTTAAAGCCATCTATTCTTAATTACTGAAGCATTTAGTGACAGAAGCATGAGTAAAAAAAGTTTCGTCACTGAAGCTTAATCAAGTCTCACTATAGTGAAAACGGATACAGGATATTGCTCTAAACAGCTCAAACACTTAGGAATCGCCTCATAGGCGTCCAATAAGAAACTGGTTTTAAGGGAACTCGTGTCTACAGCGCGATTTTGCTCACTCAGACAAGATCCGTTAATAGGCAGGTAAATTAGGAATAAAGACGCACTGATTAACAAACAAGCGTCTTTAAAAGAATAGGAAATCAAACAATGAACATGTCACAAAAAATGGCGGCAGAATTTCTCGGCACCTTATGGTTAGTCCTCGGAGGATGCGGCAGCGCGGTACTTGCCGCCGCATATCCAGAAGTAGGCATAGGCTTACTCGGCGTCGCTTTAGCTTTTGGATTAACCGTATTAACCATGGCCTTTGCGATTGGCCATATTTCAGGTTGTCATCTCAACCCTGCAGTGTCATTCGGCCTTTGGGCTGGGGGACGTTTTCCGGCAGCAGAATTATTGCCCTATATCGTAGCCCAAGTCGCGGGTGGAATTGTTGGCGCTGGCATCTTGTATCTCATCGCTTCAGGACAAGAGGGATTTTCACTCGCGGGCGGATTTGCCTCTAACGGTTTTGGTGAGCACTCACCAGGTGGCTATAGCATGCTGTCGGTGAT
This sequence comes from Shewanella sp. SM20, assembly GCF_025654545.1. Lineage (NCBI taxonomy): Bacteria > Pseudomonadati > Pseudomonadota > Gammaproteobacteria > Alteromonadales > Shewanellaceae > Shewanella > Shewanella sp. SM20. The sequence continues at coordinate 68,426 of NZ_JAKKRK010000013.1, forward strand.
GATTTGTGAAATCGTTATGACACTGTTCTTCTTAATTATTATTTTAGGCGCCACCGATGAGCGAGCGCCTAAGGGATTTGCCCCAATTGCCATAGGGTTAGGTTTAACCTTAATTCACCTTATTAGTATTCCTGTGTCCAATACTTCGGTGAACCCAGCGCGTAGCACAGGCCCTGCACTGTTTGTCGGTGACTGGGCGGTATCACAACTCTGGTTGTTCTGGGTAGCACCGATTGTCGGCGCCATTTTGGCGGGCTTTATCTATCGCTACTTCCGTGCGGAAGAATAAAAGCCGAAGATCTAACACAACAGCGCTCTCTTGGCGCTGTTGTTCTTTTTCTAATCCCGCTCTAATGTTACCATTTAGCCAACTGGCGAATTTTGCTGTGCCCTAGGTTTTTACATTAGAGACACAACAGGCTTCGCCCTATCCAAGCAAAAGAGATATTTTTCATGAGCAAGACTGTTAAAAACCTCGCTGAGACAGCAGCAATGACGCCAGAAGCCCGTTACGATTACCTCGTTGAACAAGTTAAAGAACACAAAATACTTTGGACATTACAAGACCAAGACGGTTGCGTGATGTTAACCACTGAAGAAGAAGATTGCATCCCAATGTGGCCAACCGAAGAAGCCGCTGATTCTTGGGCTGTGGATGAATGGAGTGATTGCCAAACGTTAGCGATTCCACTCGACGAATTTCACGAAAGATGGGTGCCAGGCATGGAAGATGACGACCTCTTTGTCGCCGTATTCCCAGTATTAGATGATTTAGGTGTGGTAATCCCACCTTATGAGTTAGATCAAAGATTAGCGCCTAAGCAAAGCCACTAATCGCTATCGCTAAACGAGAATGCCTATGAGCGAGCAAAAATCGGCGATACCGACATCAGAGGCAAATACAGCCCTGAGTCAACACTTTCCGAAACGACTCATTGCCCTATTGCTAGTGTATGTTGTTGCGTCAGTGAGTGGCTTAATCGCTAAACAAGGGGTGTTATTTTGTCTGCTAACCCTCCTGATGGTGATTGCCATTATCGGTCGGCAAAAAGCAGGGCTTATCATGCTGCGCGGCTACACAGTCGTGCAGCTTGGATTGATTAGCATGCTGCCAGTGATCATGTACGATCCGGGCAACTTAGTGGTAGGTCCAACGACAGTGTACTTAGGTGAATGGCAGGGAAAACTGCCAGACTATGTGATTTTTATCGCTTTGATCGTCTTGTCATTACTGCAAGTTTGGATAGCCTTTGATAAAAAGGTAAAGGCATGGTTTAAACCTAAGCTTAACCTGAACATCATGAGCTAAGCTCTTGTAGAAAATAAATTTAGCTCAACAAAAAGCCGTCATTGCGACGGCTTTTTTGATCTCACTCCACGCCTAAAAAGATGCAAAGTTAGTCATCATTAAACAGAAAAACTTTTTACACAGAGAAACTGTTTACACAGAGAAACTGGCACCACAGCCACAAGTTGTGGTTGCGTTAGGGTTTTTCACGAAGAAGCGAGAACCTTCCAGTCCTGAAGTGTAATCCACTTCACCACCGACTAAATATTGTAGGCTCATAGGATCGACAACCAAGAGAACGCCTTGTTTTTCTATCGTAAAATCGCCGTCATTGACCTTTTCATCAAAGGTAAAGCCGTACTGAAATCCAGAACAACCACCACCAGTCACATAGACTCGTAGCTTAAGTGCAGGATTTTGCTCTTCTTCCAGCAAACCTTTCACCTTAGCGGCTGCCGCATCGGTAAATTGGATTGGCATTGCTGTATCAGCTTGATCAGTCATTACTACCTCTTACATCAGTTTTCTGGGGCAAATTATCCTTTACCTGACTGTTTTGTTCAAGTATTACCCGTGGTTCTTTTTCACCCTGTAATAACTCAGGGGCACTATAGACATGTTCGGTCTGCGAATTCTTAGTCCAGCGGCTCGAAGGCACCAGCACTTTGACTTTCACTTGTTGTAAATTAAAGCCAGCAGGAACAGTGACCTTGGTATCTATGACTTGAAAATAGCGAAAATCAAATTCCAACTTAGAACCCGTGAGTTTGTTCACACTCAAGCTAACAGATTTGCCATCTTGCACACCAATGAGCGTCAATTCAGTTCGACCTTGAATAGCTTGCTTACGCTTTTGCAACTGAGTCAACACCAACTTGAGATGATATTCATCGGCCAAAGCGCCCCGCGTCATTTCAAGTCCGTGAATAGCAACACCTTCAGCATTATCATCCGGTGTCATAATGCTGCGGTAAAATGCCAGCTCATGCTCCAATTCTTTTTGCTTTTTCATTTGCTGGCCAAACATTTCTTGCATTTGGGTATTAGCTTCACGCTCGACGGACAGCTCTAAATTTCGGGTCGCAAGTAGTTGGGTCTGTGCCTCTAACTCAGCGGTCAAGCGTTGAGTCTTGCTGCTGATATGCTTAACAACAGGCTCATCGCTGCTTAATAGCAGAAAACTTATCCAAGCCCCAAAAAGAATAGAAACTAACACTAAAAGCGATAAATACACTGAAGATGGACGATACTTGAGATCCATCACTTGCAGCCGATCTAGCCAACGATGATAATTTGGCATTAGGTAACAGCCCCTTATATAAAATACAATCAACTCAAGAACGAGTTCGATACAATACAACTCAGGCCAATGTAGTGCAATTAACGATAAATAAAGTCGCTATCCAACATGCCATAGTCACAGCCAAAAAGTATTTAACCAATGAGCTACGTGACCATTTATCTCAAGCCCGCATCAGTGCACAGCTGTGCATACTGGCACTGTTATTTGCTATTTTTGCATCCTGTGTGATCTTACTGTTTCGACTCTTGCTCGTTTGGGCTAATCATTACACCCAAATACAGGCGCTGGATTTTACGGGGAACGTCGCCGACTGGCGAGCCCTGTTACCCCTTTTAGGCGCAATATTAATTTGGATAGTGGCGAAGTTAGGCTCCAAACGCTATAAACGTATGGGAATAGCCTATGTGTTACATAGAGTTAAACTGCATTATGGTAAAATCCCCCTACAATCCGCCGCTGGGCAATTTTTTCAAGCACTCTTTGCCCTAGGCACAAATTTCTCAGTCGGCCGTGAAGGTCCAGCCATTCATCTGGGTGCTGTCAGCGCCAGTTTTCTCGCTGAAAAATTCAATCTTCCCGATAATAGCGTACGCATCATGTGTGCCAGTGGCATTGCAGCAGGGATTGCCGCAACGTTTAACGCGCCCTTGGCGGCGGTGATTTTTGTACTCGAAGTGATAGTACGTGAATATAAAATCCATTACTTTTTCCCGATTATGCTATCAGCAATTTGTGGCGCAGTTTCAAGCCAACTGGTGTTTGGTAATGTGCACGAATTTGACCGTATTCAAGTGATCCACATTCCCTTAGACCATTACCCTATTCTCGCCATTGGCGGCGTGGTATTAGGCTGCGCCGCGGCACTATTTAATTGCTCACTCTTAAAAGTCACCGCGACGGGTCAAAACTGGCCACTCATTTACCGACTATTACTGGCGGGCAGCGTCACCACCTTAATAGGTCTAGTATTGCCGCAAGCCCTTGGCACGGGCGATCTCGCCATTAGTGAAGCCATTAGCCAACATCCAAGCCTGTTGCTGTTAATCGCCCTGTTATTTGCCAAAACCATCGCCACTATTGCGGCGATTGGCTTAGGTATTCCCGGTGGTTTGATTGGTCCACTTTATGGTATCGGCGCGCTGCTCGGGGCGATTTTGGCGCTGATCAGCGCTATCTTATTCCCGTCCATCGCCCCTTATGTAGGGCTTTACACTGTGATCGGCATGACAGCCATGATGGGCGTGTGTTTAAGCGCGCCGCTGGCGGCGTTAGTCGCCCTGTTAGAAATGACTAATGACGCCAGCATTATTTTACCAGCAATGTTTGTAACAATTCCGGCTTTTTTAATTGCTTATCAGGGTTTTAAGACCGACTCCATTTTCTTTAAGCAATTAGAAATTATGGGACTAGGCTATAAGGTCGCCCCCGTGAATTTAGCACTGCAGAAAAAAGGCGTGCGAGCCTTAATGGATAAACGCTTTGTTATCGTCAATAACAACGATGAATTGTTACTCGAAGTGCTAAAACGCGCGGAAGGTCGCCCTGTGCTAGTCCGCAATGCCGATGGCATTATCGAAATGCTTAGTCTTGAAATGCAATCCTATGATGACAGTACCACGCTATCACGCCATCCCATGCAAGGGCTAAGCGACAGCACCACCCTCAATGAAGTCTATTCACTATTGTCGCCCAAACGCTGCGGTGAGGTGTTTATCTATCAAGATACACCAGACAATGTGGTTGGGGTGATCAGTTGGTCGAACCTACAACAGGAGATTCGTTCAGGCCAAGCCTAATATCGCTTCAAAATCTAGCCGCTATTCAATACCTAATTTTGATTCAAACCTGAGGCGGCAGATTAAAAGCTTTGGGCTTCATCGCAAAAATCTAACACAGTGGCAATGTGGCTATTTCGTTGCCCCAGTGCTTCTGCTACAATCGCGCCTCAGCCACCCTACATAACATCAGGGCAGATAAGCGCGATACCGCAGCTTAAAATGCCCCCTAGCAAATTGGAAAACAGGCTGATGAATCAGTTCGAAGGATCCCATATCCTCTCCGTAAACCAGTTAGATCTTGACTCAATCCAAACTATTTTTAATGTCGCTAGCCGCATGATGCCCTATGCACTTCGAGAGAAGCGCAATAATGTGCTCGATGGCGCCATTTTAGGTAACCTGTTTTTCGAACCTAGTACCCGTACCCGCGTGAGTTTTGGCTGTGCCTTTAACTTGCTCGGCGGCCATGTACGTGAAACCACAGGCATGGCTTCATCGTCTTTATCTAAAGGTGAATCCCTGTACGATACCGCGCGGGTGTTATCCACCTATTCTGATGTCATTGCCATGCGCCATCCAGACTCTTACTCGGTCAAAGAGTTTGCTGAAGGCAGCCGCGTCCCAGTGATCAACGGCGGCGATGGTTCGAACGAGCATCCGACCCAAGCTTTACTCGATTTATACACTATCCAAAAAGAACTCAAGTGTGCTGGCCGCGGTATCGATGGCATGCACATCGCTATGGTCGGCGATTTAAAATTTGGCCGTACTGTGCATTCACTATCACGCTTACTCTGCATGTATAAGAACATCAGTTTCACGCTGATTTCACCTGCTGAATTAGCTATGCCTGATTATGTGATCTCCGACATTGAAAATGCTGGCCATAGCATCAAAATAACCGACCAACTTGAAGGCCATTTAGATAAAGCAGATATTTTGTATCTCACTCGCATTCAAGAAGAACGCTTCCCTTCACAGGAAGAAGCAAATAAGTATCGCGGCAAGTTCCGCTTAAATCGCAGTATTTACACTCAGCATTGCAAATCTAACACTGTCATTATGCATCCGCTTCCAAGGGATTCACGCGCGCAAGCCAATGAGTTAGATAATGATTTGAACAGCCATCCCAATCTCGCCATCTTCAGACAGGCGGATAATGGGCTGTTAATTCGCATGGCTTTGTTTGCATTGACACTCGGCGTTGATAATCAACTCGAAAAATATGAGTGTCCGGTTAATTGGTATTCACGTAAAGCCGATCGCTAATTGGCTACAGACTTTAAGGACTAAACATGACCCGTTCCGAAGCGCTATTTGAACAGGCTAAAAAAACCATCCCCGGCGGCGTTAACTCTCCGGTTCGTGCATTTAATGGTGTAGGCGGTTCGCCCCTGTTTATTGAAAAAGCTAACGGCGCTTATATTTACGATGCCGATGGTAAAGCTTATATCGACTATGTCGGTTCTTGGGGCCCGATGATCCTCGGCCACAACCATCCTAAAATCCGTGCTGCGGTATTAGCAGCGGTAGAAAATGGCTTATCTTTTGGTGCGCCAACTGAGCTTGAAGTGCAAATGGCCGAAAAAGTCATCTCTATGGTGCCTTCTATCGAGCAAGTACGCATGGTGAGTTCAGGCACAGAAGCTACCATGAGTGCTATCCGTTTAGCACGCGGTTTTACTAATCGTGACAAGATCTTAAAATTCGAAGGTTGTTACCACGGCCACGCAGATTGCCTGTTAGTGAAAGCCGGTTCTGGCGCGTTAACGTTAGGTCAACCTAGCTCACCAGGTATTCCAGAAGATTTCGCCAAACACACCTTAACCGCTGTGTATAACGATTTAGATTCAGTTAGAACCCTGTTCGAGCAGTATCCAACTGAGATTTCTTGCATCATCATCGAGCCCGTTGCTGGCAACATGAACTGTATTCCACCTGTCCCAGGTTTCCTTCAAGGCCTGCGTGATATGTGTGATGAGTTTGGCGCGCTGTTGATTATCGATGAAGTGATGACAGGTTTTCGCGTATCACTAAGTGGCGCTCAAGGTTACTACGGCGTCACACCAGACTTAACCACACTCGGTAAAGTGATTGGTGGCGGTATGCCAGTGGGGGCTTTCGGTGGCCGTAAAGATGTGATGCAATTTATCGCCCCTACGGGTCCGGTTTACCAAGCGGGTACGTTATCGGGTAACCCCATTGCGATGTCAGCGGGTCTGGCACAAATGGAAGCCCTGTGTGAAGAAGGTCTGTACGAAGCGCTGAGCGCGAAAACCAAACGTATTGCAGAAGGCTTTAAAGCGGCTGCGGATAAGCACGGTATTCCAATGGCGATCAACTATGTTGGTGGCATGTTCGGTTTCTTCTTCACGGAACAACCCAAGATCACTCGTTTCGATCAAGTGACCCAATGCAATATCGAACAGTTCCGTATTTTCTACCACGGCATGCTAGATGAAGGTGTTTACTTAGCGCCAAGTGCCTATGAAGCTGGCTTCCTGTCAATGGCCCATGGCGAAGAAGAGATACGCTTAACCTTAGAAGCAGCTGATCGCGTATTGGCGAGCATGAAAGCGGCAAGCTAAGCCTAAGCTTTAGTATTTAAGCCGTTTAAACATAACAAAGGGACGCCAATGCGTCCCTTTGCTTTTATTCGATTTAGTTAGCTTTGTGTCGCTTTAATAACGATCAGACTTTTTAGAACCTAAAGCCGATTTAAATATTATCCCAGCCACCATGAATTGTAAGGTCAAGTGGATATGCTCAATAACGTGCTAAGGCCAACCCATCACGCCCAGCGCAATAAGTTGCTTACCACAATACGTTAACCAAACGAGTGAGCCTAAAAGCAAAAGACTCCAGATAACAAATGTCATTTTCCTCTACTCCAAAACACAATATCCAGTATTGATACCCAAACAAGCTCAAGACGCAGAATTCTGCAGGACAGAGTGCTAAGAGCACTCTACTTCCTAGCGGGCACTCATTCAAAAGGCAAGCATTAAAAATGCCTGCCTACATAGGCACGACAATTCAGGAATATCGACCTGAATAAAAATTAATTGAAGAATATGCAAACTAACTGCTTAGACTTTAATCGTAGATCTCACTTTTAACGCGGTAATCAAATCAAACAATACAGTTAATAACGCTACAATAATAACAATAACCAATATATAAAACTAATTAGCAACCCAAAAGCATGAGATAGACATCACAAAGAAGCATTAAATTGAGTTACAGCTAACAGTTGCGTTCTCTAGCCCATTATGTTCTGATCCGCACGCGCTAACACGGCTAGCTTAATTTAGCCTTGATATGCCCAATCTTTAGGTTGACTCAAGTCGCCCTACGACATCAAAACAGCAGTTGGAATTGCAGTTATGTTAAATACCTTTCTCATCTTACTGGCCGTGCTCGCATTGCTCAGTATTATTTTCGAAGAAGTGACCCACCTTAATAAAGCAAAAACCACCTTATTCTTTGGTTGTATCTCTTGGGTAGCGCTGTTTATGGCTGCAGGGGAACCGGCTAATGAGAAAATCGTTGCCCATCAGCTCAATGAAAATTTGCTCGAGATTGCCACACTTTGGCTCTTTCTGATGTCGACCATGACCTTCGTAGCATATTTGAATGCTAAGGGTATGATCCAAATCATGGTGCAAAAGCTGTTTCCGCAGAAAGTATCAGTGCGTATGTTAATGATCCAAGTCGCCCTATTTGCACTCGTGCTCTCAGCATTTTGTGATAACGTCACCGCGACTTTAGTGTCTTTAGGTTTATTAACCACCTTTAAACTCGATAAGCAAATGCGCCGTAGAATGGCAGTGTTGATTATCTTCGCGGTGAACTCAGGCGGTGTAGCCCTGATCACTGGCGATGTGACGACACTGATGATCTTCTTAGCTGGGCATGTGCATATGTCTGAACTATTGATGTTGTTTATCCCTTCAGCCGTCAGCGTGATTTTACTGGCAACCCTATTCTCACTCAAAGCCGAAGGTGTTGTGAGCACGACGCCAATCAAACATACTTATCAAACCGTTGATGTATTGATTGCCCTCGTCTTCTTCTGCACCATTTTAATGACCATGCTACTCAACATATTGTTTGGTATACCGCCGGTGTTAACCTTCTTAACGGGTCTATCAATTATGTTCCTGATTGGCCATACCACTCGCAGCGATAAAGAAGAAATCAAGATCCTAGAGTATATTCGCCAAGTTGAATACGACACTCTGTTGTTCTTCTTAGGTATTTTACTACTCGTTGGAATGCTTAAAGAAATTGGCACCTTAGACATGCTGACTGAAGCTTATACTCAGTTTAATCCAAACATCTCTAACTTCGTCACGGGTATGGGCTCAGCCTTAATTGATAACGTACCGCTAACGGCGGCATTGTTAAAAGCCAATCCAGTACTGAGTACTCCTGAATGGCTTGGCTTGACTTACAGCGTCGGGGTAGGTGGTTCACTGCTGATTATCGGTTCAGCATCAGGTATTGTTGCCATGAGTAAAGTGAAAGAACTGACTTTTGTGAGTTACTTGAAATATGTTCCTGCACTTTTCCTCTGCTACAGCGTCGGTTACGCACTGACCCTATTCTTAGCCAACAGACTGTTTGATTAAGTTGAGATTGGCTAAGATCAAAAAAGGCGCCTAGTGCGCCTTTTTTATCAACTACTTATTCATTGTTATCACAAATAACCGCTAGCATGACTTATCGTAATACCTGATTAGATTGCGGGCACCTTAAACTGGGTTCCTTGAATATCTAACACTATGTCCCTTGGACGAATAGAGATGATTTTCAGCTTACCAGCAATCATATCCCCTTCTTGTAACTCAGCACCGTCTACATTCAGCCATCTCTGGGCAGGGTCGCTGGAATAAACATGAGCAACGATATTAAATTCAGGCACTTGTAATTGCAGACCTGCAGGTAATTGGCCGTATTTCGGAATTTCATCCACAGCAGTTTTGGGGATAGGATCTAATTTAGCTTCAGTGACATTCGTCTCTGCAGCATTAACATACTCCACATCCTTTAATGCATTTTGAAAGGAAGCCACTAACTTATCTTCATCGCGACTTTTATTGGTCTCTAAACCGACATCTTCCGCCGCGGCACTGACTTGCTGACGCAGGGCTTCAAGACTCGCTAGACCCGACTCATTGGCATTAGCGCCTAACATCATAGGCTGCTGTGATTGCGTCTCTGCTGGCACAACCGCTTCCTGACTTGCCGCATCGACTTGGGCTGACGTCGACATATAATCTGCGTAGCTTGAATCACTAAAACCCGAATTGCTATCACTTTGAGCCGGCATGCCAACAGAATTGGTCGTTATATTCGCGCTAGCATTCACTTGAGGCGCATTTGATACTACAGTCTCAGCCTGAAATTGCGGCGATACCGTTAGCTCGGGTAAAGTCTGCGTCCGAGGAAGCGCCACTTTCCCAGCAAGCCGAACACCTGAAGCAGCACTGGGCTCAACTTGGAGCTCAGAGTCAGATCCTACCGCGGTAGACTGAAGCTCATTTTTAATCACAGTCGAAGCTGGTAATGATGAAGTTGATGGTAGTACGTTAGCCACTGCCACAGTATCACTTTGGGGAAGTCGAGTTTTATCCCAAACGCTTAATCCCCAAGCCACACCAATTCCAGCGGCAACTGCAACGACTAATATAGACAGTTTTCCTATCGGCACACCCGATTTACGAGGCTGTGGATAATTAGCCCTTGGCGTCATCACAGCATCAGGTAACGGTGATTGTTGCTGTTGTTTGTTGCGGGTTACGGCATCGAGTAAAATGGACATCAGCTGCGCGCCCCATCATCAGTTAACCTTGGGCCTTGCTGACTTAAATACAAATTTAATCTCACTAATGTTTGATTCCCTGCAATACCATCGGCTTTTAATCCATGCTGACTTTGGAAGGTTTTAAGATCATTTTCCAATTGCACATCAAATTGATTAACCCGACGGGGGCTACGACCATTCACATGGGCTAACGCATTCTCTAACCACTGTAATTGACCAGGACTCGATTTTTGACTGATATCCATCATAGGCAAATTAGGTGCTTGCCATAATATTTCGAAGGTGCCACTGAAATGTTGATTAAACCAAGCTCTATCAACCCAAAGTTGCTGCTCACCCAGTTGCATCAGTAATTGTTCCCCCTCTACCGCAAGCACTGCACCATAAAAATCTTGTTGCTTGTCATCAACCAAATACACGACAGCCGGATAATTAAGCCGAGTCAGTGACATCCAGTTACCCTGCTGTTGATAGCAAGCTAATCCTTGCTCAACCGCCGATTGGCAAGCCGTCAAGCCTTTATAGGGCACTTTGCCCCACACGCTAAACAAACCTGCAAAAGCAGTATCGATATTGCGACTCTGATTAATCGCCTCGTTTAACAGACGTTGATTAGGATCGGGAATGGAAGTCTGACCGCTTGGTTGATTAGTTGGTTTTACTGACTTACCAGCGACGTCTTCCCCGCCCAAGGTTTGAGCATTTAATGACGCCACATTAGTTGGTACAGACTCAGTAACCAAATTGGACGCTGGCACCGTATTGGCTGACTTATCAGTAAATAACCAATAAGACACACCAAACGCAACACATAACGCCGCAGCCGTTGCTGTCGGCCACAGATATCTATTTTGAGTCGGTTCTTCTTCACCTAATACTTCAGCCGCAGCTTGCCGCACCATATGATGATCTATGGGCACCCGCGATTGTGCATAGCCTGCCATCAGTGAACGTTCACATAAAAGGTTAATTAATCGAGGGATGCCGCCACTGTATTTCTGCAAAACGTTAACGGCTTTACGGGTGAATAAAGGCTCAAACCGCCCTGCCACTTGCAAACGATGCAGCACATAGAGGGCGATTTCATCTTCATTGAGCGGCAATAAATGATAACGAGCCGTGATCCGCTGGGCTAACTGACGCAATTCTTGGCGCTTCAATAACAGCTGTAATTCCGGCTGACCGATTAAAATCACCTGCAGTAACTTCTTAGTGTCCGTCTCCAAATTAGTCAGAAGACGCAATTGCTCCAGCACCTCAGGACGTAAATGCTGTGCTTCATCGATAATGAGCACGGTATTACGACCTTTGCTGTGATTCGCCAATAAAAAACGGCTCAAGTGATCAGTCAATTGCTTGAGTGTAGGATTATCGCCGTAGGAAATCTTAAGCTCATCACAAAGCGTTGCGAGTAATTCAAGCTCAGTTAACGACGGATTAAGGATAAAAGCAGTATCGGTATTGTCGGGCAATTGCCCAAGCAAACAACGAGATACTGTTGTTTTACCCGTACCGACTTCCCCTGTTAACAACACAAAGCCGCCCGTTTCCCCTAACCCATAGGTTAAATGGGCTAACGCCTCTCTGTGCCTATCACTCAGAAATAAATAATGGGGATTGGGTGCAATTGAAAAAGGGTTATCGCTGAGTCCGTAAAAGGCCTTGTACATACCACCAATCATCCTAATTTAAAAATAACGCCCCACGTTAAAGCGTCCCAATGTTATTGTCAAAATATCTGCAACATCAATGTGACAGATAAGTGCGCAAATATCTCGCAACGACTTTATCCATCATCTTAATGAGCGTGATAAGCTATGTTCATGACACATTAGCCGAATCTTGCCTGTGAAAATATATCTCGTCGGCGGTGCTGTACGTGACAGCCTGCTCAATCTTCCCATTAAAGATAAAGATTACCTCGTCGTTGGAGCAACACCAGAACAAATGCTGCAACAGGGTTACCGCCAAGTGGGTAAAGATTTCCCCGTATTTCTACACCCCAAAAATCAACAAGAATATGCTTTAGCCCGAACCGAACGAAAAATTGGTCTGGGTTATGGTGGTTTTAGCTGCCACGCCAGCCCAGATGTGACTTTAGAGCAAGATTTGTTGCGCCGAGATCTAACCATCAATGCGATCGCCCAAGATGAAAAGGGCAACTTATATGATCCTTTTAATGGTATTGAGGATATTAACGCGCGCCTGTTACGCCATGTGTCGGATGCTTTCGTTGAAGATCCACTGCGAGTGTTACGCGTCGCCCGCTTTGCCGCAAGGTTTCATGCCTTAGGATTTCAAATTGCCGCAGAAACCCTGGCACTGATGCGTCAAATTAGCGCAAGCGATGAGCTTAGCGCTTTAACGGCGGAGCGAGTTTGGCAAGAAGTTGATAAAAGTTTAGGCGGACCTCACCCAGAGGTCTTTTTTGAGGTACTTCACCAATGTGGCGCACTCGAAGTCCTATTCCCTGAAATTCACGCCTTATTTGGCATACCTCAACCTGAAAAATGGCATCCTGAAATAGATACTGGCGTGCATACCTTAATGGTGCTCGCTCAAGCCGCACTGCTCACTAGAGATAAAAGCGTTCGGTTTGCCGCCCTAGTACATGATTTGGGCAAAGCACTGAGCCCAAAAGAGCATTTACCAAAGCATCACGGCCACGGCCAGAAAGGCTTGCCACTCATAAAAGCACTCTGTACACGTTTACGAGTACCGAATGAGGCACGCGATCTGGCGTTGCTCGTCAGCGACCAACATCAGAACGTCCATCAGGCATTCGAGCTCAGAGCCGAAACTATCGTTAAAATATTCGATAAAGCTGACTTTTGGCGTAAACCAGAGCGCTTAACGCAACTTATATTAGCTTGCACCGCAGATATGCGCGGCCGCACAGGATTTGAAAACATCCCATATCCTCAGGGAGAGTATTTAACTCAGTGCTTCACTGTCGCCAATAATGTCGATATTGCCGCCATCATTGCCACTGGTTTCCAAGGCGCAGAGATAAAACAAGCCTTAAATTTACATCGAGTTGAAGCCGTCAGTCAGTTTAAACAAAAAATGCAAACAAAACTGCCGACGGATAACCAGTAATTTGTAAAGGATTTGTAAGTCGTGCATCACTGCATGGTGAATAATGCCCCTTTTTACGATTAGAAATGTCGATATCACATAGAAAAAAAGCTTTTAAAAAAAATTTATATGCCTATAGTGGTTAAACACATTAATATTCGTAGCAAATTAAAATAGCTATGTCATAATTAGGCAGTTTCGCTTACAAAGTAACGAAACATTCAAATCCAACCTATTTTAAGGGATTTTTTACAATGAACAAAAAAGTACTGATGATTGCTGGTTTAGCAATGACTGCCCTACTAGGTGGTTGCGCGAACACTACTGCTCTGGAAGAAAGCGTTGCAACTCTGGGCAACAAAGTTGATCAATTGTCAGCTGATGTTGGTTCTCTGAAATCAGAGCAAAGCAAACTGTCTGCAGACGTTAAAGATGCAAAAGCAGCATCTATGGACGCACAAGCAGAAGCTAAACGCGCAAACGACCGTTTAGACAACGTTGCTTCTCGTTACAAGAAGTAATGAAAGGTAATTTAGCTTACTATTTAGTAAGTTAAGACAAAAGGCTTAAGAAAGATGAAAGCGATAAGCACATCAATCTAAGCCTTTTTTTATACCTGCAATTCAAGATTGCCATGCAAAGAATAGCGAATGTGGCAATACAAAATCGCTAAATTGGTTTTAAACTTCCAAAGGCATGTTAAAGGCGATTCGCCTACCTCCCCCCTAAAAGTTAGCTTTGGCATACTTCTGTATAAACGAGTGCTATTCCTCTTTTAAATAAAGTCTCGTTATTAATCTAAACTTCTCGTTTGCATTTTTAAGCATCCCTAACAATCAGCCTCATCTATCATAAAAAATGTATTTATGGGAAGTGAAAGCTATTAATTTAAAGCACAGCTATAGATAAAAAAATCGAGGCTATATGGGAAACAAAGGCAATAAGAAGGTTGTATTTGTCACTGAACAAATAGGCCTAAAGTTAAAAATAATAACACCTCCAGCCTACCCAACATAAAAATAACATAAAAACGTCAAACAGAATCATAGACTTGAGTAATATAGCCGTTTAAAACATCAAAAAACCATCTAACTAAGCCTATGAATTGTCTTAAAATTAACCGCATCGACTGCAAGTTTTAACCTATAGCGATTCACTCACGCGTTTATGTGCTAAGACTAATACATAGTCAATTTCTAGCGACTCAAAATGATTAGCTTGAATATCGTGTTTCATCTTGTCAGTTGCACGCCACGCATAGGGTGCCATATCCAATAACGTTAATGCCTGCTCACCGGTAACAGATAAGGTGAAGCGCAGTGACTGAGTTTCTTTTACCAATAATGCTGAAGGTAAATTCACTTGGAAAGGTTTTTCAGCCAAGTCGGAATAAATATATTCTCTGAGTTGCCATAGATGTCGTGGCCCAGGCATAACCAGTAACATGGTCCCATCGTCTTTCAATACCCTGACAGACTCTTTTCCCTTTAACGGCCTATCAATAACAGTAATAAAATCCACACAATTATCGGCAAAGGGTAATTTTTTAGAAGAGCTTAAACACAAGATCCCAGGAGTCTGCGCTTTTGCTGCAGCAAAAATAGCATTTTCTGCGTCCGCTACACCCACGTACTGGACGTTTCGCGGATTTTCGACCTCTGCCAACTTGGAAGCTAAAGCACGCAAATAGAAGCCCTCAGCGCATTCATAATCCAATAAACAAGCGTCAGGCTTGATAAAGCCCGTGATTAACTCAGCCAGTTTATCGATTAAAGGCGAAAAGATGCCTGATTCGAGAAGAAAACGCTTAGCCCTAACTTGCTCGCGCGAATCCCCTGTCGGCTTTTGGCGTTGTGGTTTAGTGAAAACCCAATAACCTTGCTCATTTCGATCAAAATGATGCTTATTTGCACAATAAAAACCTTGGGAGGCTTTGTGTTGTTTTAACGCAAGTCCGCAGGTTGGACACTGATATTCGAGACCCATATAAAGCTCCAAAAATAAGTTAAGCTTCAGAAAAATGAGGAAGCTCCAAAAACAAAAATCGGGTACTTGACCCGATTCTATTATTCATAATTTCACTATGATGACTAAACTGGAATGACTACAAAAAAATAAATCCACACAGCACAGCACCCAGTGCTAAACGGTAAATAACAAACGGGGTCATTCCCATGCGGCTGATGATTTTCAAGAAATAATGAATACATGCATAAGCTGCAACAAAGGAAATCAAAGTGCCTAAGATCAATGCTTGATAATCAATTGGCAGCGCGCTTTCCGCCAAATCTTTACCCACTAAAATTGCCGCGCCTAAGCTCACAGGCACTGACATTAAGAATGAAAAGCGAGCCGCAGCATCTCGACTCAAACCTAGCATTAGCGCCGCGGTCATAGTGGCACCAGAACGTGAAGTTCCAGGGATTAAAGCAAGCGCCTGGGCGAAACCAATTAACAAGGCTTTGCGCCATCCAGTCTGATAGATTGTTAAATCGCGGCGCGACATCTTATCAGCCCACCACAATAATAAACCAAAAACGACTGTCGTGACCGCGATAACCTCTGTATTACGTAGGTGAGTTGCAATAAAATCCTTAGCCATAAAACCAAAAAATACAGCAGGTAACGTCGCCAGAATAATCCACCATGCCAACTTGCTGTCTTCGGATTGCTGACCTTTAAAGATGCTTGCAACCCAAGCATTAAACATAGTCCATAACTCGTGTCTAAAATAAATCACCACAGCAAATAACGACCCCGTATTCACCGCCACGTCGAATGACAAACCTTGATCTTCCCAGCCTAAAAGCTGAGCAGGCAGAATTAAGTGAGCAGAACTAGAAATAGGTAAAAACTCAGTTAGCCCTTGAATAAGCGCTAAAATAATGACCTGAAACGTATCCATGACAATCCTATCAATAAATTAAAACGTCAGCCCTTGGGGCCATTCAAACATCACAGGCCAAAGCAGCTGTGACTCTTTATCATACTCTTGCCACAAACTGGCATAGCTTTTATGAACCACGGGATGAATCAATTCCGGCGCTAACTCGGCTAATGGCCATAACACAAAGGCATTATTAACTATCTCTGCACGGGGGAGCGTAACGGGCGTTTCACATACCACATGGTCATAAAGCAGCAGGTCTAAATCTAAAGTTCTTGGGCTAAATTTCTTCGCCCCGACAAGCCGGCCGTGATTCTGCTCGATTTGCTTAAACTGCGCAACTACCGCAGCAATATTAAGGTCAGTTTCAGCACTAGCAACCATATTCAAAAAGTTAGTGCCACTAAAACCTACCGCTTCACTTTCATACATAGAAGAGAGGCGCAGCGGCCCAAAACACACTCGCAGCGATATTAATCCCGCTTGCAGATGCTGTTCAGGCTCGATATTGCTACCTAAACTGATATAAATACGTGCCATGCAATGTCCGATTTATCTGAAGATAAACATGATTTCTTAATCAACAGTCGAGTTGATCAAACTCGTATCTAACGTGAACGCTCTATCTCAACGCCAACCGATGCTGCAGTGGCTACAGCCCCTGGCTTCATCACGACAACTTTCACCCAAGTCACGTTAAATTCTTGAAGTAAGCAATCCGCTACGCGCTCGGCAACCGTTTCGATTAACTCGATTGGATGCTCAGTAATAAGTTCTGTTAATCGATTGGAAACTGTCTCATAGCAAAGCGCATATTGATAATCGTCTGTCGCGGCGGCTGGTTTGTTATCCCACGCCATATCTAAATCTAGCAAAAGGCTCTGATGGATTGTCTTTTCCCACTCATAGACACCAATCACAGTATCAACGCGTAATTGCCGTATAAGTACTTTATCCATGCTTTCTCCAACTAACTTACTACTATGAGGTCTGATAAGCTAAAAGCGATCCTAGCTGTATAATCCGCAATCTTCTGACAGATAACTAATTTGCTTTCTACTCGAGCCAATCCACAGTAGGATAACGCCCTAAAAGGATTTGCTCATTCAGAAAATATCTCAACCTCAAATGGGCGAGTTATTCCACAAACCTATAGCGGGATTGACAACTGAGTCAGCTTTTTAAATTGTTGCGCGATAATACCTTAAGACGCGTAAGGAAACCAATGTGAGTCCATTAACACTGACACTTTTGATGATTTTGGCCGCCTATTTGGCAGGTTCAATCTCGAGTGCTGTGCTGGTTTGTAGAATGAGGGGTTTACCCGATCCAAGATTACAGGGTTCAGGTAATCCGGGAGCTACCAATGTACTGCGAATTGGCGGCGCGAGTTCGGCTGCCATGGTGTTGTTTTTTGACATGCTCAAAGGCGCCCTGCCATCTTATTTAGCCTATCTGATGGGCATAGATGCAGTATCACTCGGGCTTATCGCTATCGCCGCCTGCCTTGGGCATATTTATCCCGTATTTTTTGGATTTAAGGGGGGAAAAGGTGTCGCAACAGCTTTTGGTGCTATGGCTCCCATTGGCGATGATTTAGCCATTTGCTTAATGGCATCTTGGATTGTCCTCCTCTTAATTAGCCGCTACTCGTCCCTTGCAGCCATCCTGACGGCCTTACTTGCACCACTTTATACTTGGTGGTTAGACGACAGATTTACCATTCCCGTTGCCATGCTATCGACGCTTATCATTATTCGTCATAAAGACAATATCCAACGGTTACTTAAAGGTGAAGAGTCCAAAGTTTCACGTAAAAAAACGCCTAAAAAATCTTAATGTGACAACATTATCCCAATAAAAAACTGCGCTATAAGCGCAGTTTTTTTGTCTCAACATAACCTATCAACATCAAAGGCGTTTTATGCCACTGGTGGCAAGGTATCTAACGGCCATCTTGGCTGACCTTTTACCGCCAAATCTTCGTGCTGCCCTGCCTTTAAACGCTGCAATCCTGCAAAGGCAATCATGGCGCCGTTATCGGTACAAAACTCACCACGGGGATAAAATACTTGTCCACCAAGCGAGCTCATCATTTCAGCCAAGGTTTCTCTTAAGCGCGTATTAGCACTCACGCCACCGGCGATCACTAAGCGGTTATAGCCTGTTTGCTTCAGTGCACGGCGACATTTAATCGCTAGCGTATCAACCACAGCTTCTTCAAAAGCACGAGCAATATTGGCTCGAGTCTGTTCATCGTCAGGTTCGGCAGCAATGGTATTAGCGGTAAAAGTTTTTAGACCCGAAAAGCTAAAATCGAGTCCAGGTCTATCGGTCATAGGCCGCGGAAACTTATACCCTGCAGGTAAACCTTTAGCAGCAAGCTTTGCTAAACGCGGACCGCCGGGATAATCCAGCCCCATTAACTTAGCTGTTTTATCAAACGCTTCACCCGCAGCATCATCAACAGACTCGCCTAATACTTCATAGCGGCCAATTCCATCGACTTTAACCAACATAGAATGGCCACCAGAGACTAATAAGGCCACAAATGGGAACTCGGGCGCGTCATCTTCAAGCATAGGCGCCAGCAGGTGCCCTTCCATATGATGCACACCAATAGCAGGCTTGTCCCAAGCAAACGCCAGTGACCGCCCCACGCAGGCGCCAACAAGCAAAGCACCAATCAAACCTGGGCCCTTGGTATAGGCAATCCCATCGAGATCAGCAATTTCAGTATTCGCATCTTTCAGCGCTTGACGAATAAGCGGCACAATTTTGCGTACATGGTCACGCGACGCCAACTCAGGCACCACACCACCATAGTCAGCATGCAGCTTAACCTGACTGTATAAAGTATGAGATAATAAGCCCAGTTCATCGTCATAGACGGCGATACCTGTCTCGTCACAGGATGTTTCAATACCTAAAACCCGCATGGTGTCTCATCAATTGCTAACTAAAGGGCGCCAATTCTACCTGCAAGCGCTCGATTACTCCAGTCGCACAGGCCATATTGAGTCCACTATAGGACTGAGCTCAGTTTTAGGGCTTTACAAGCCTAGGTGTCTCGGTATAAAATTCCGCACCATTTTAAATAGACTTGGTTCGAGCAATTGAACCAGAACAACCTACACCTAAGGGGTGATGGCGTATGCCAATTATTAAAGTACGTGAAAACGAACCATTCGACGTAGCTCTGCGTCGTTTCAAGCGCTCTTGTGAAAAAGCTGGTATTTTAGCCGACGTGCGTGCTCGTGAATTCTACGAGAAGCCAACTACTGCACGTAAGCGCGCAAAAGCAGCTGCAGTTAAACGTTTAGCTAAGAAGCTTTCTCGCGAAAACGCACGTCGCGTACGTTTATATTAATCTCATATGAGCCTAATTGATCAGCTAAAAGACCACATGAAGCAGGCCATGATCGCCAAAGAGAAGGCGCGCTTGAGCACTATTCGTATGGCATTAGCCGCCATCAAACAGATTGAAGTGGATACCCGCGAATCTCTGACTGATGAACAGGTTATAGCGGTCTTAACCAAAATGGTGAAACAACGTCGTGACTCGATTGCTCAATTTGAAGCAGCGGGTCGTAACGAGTTGGCCGACGTGGAAGCAGCAGAGATTCAAGTTATTGAAGCTTTCCTGCCTACCCCTCTTACAGAGGCGGAAGTCGCGGCGCTCATCGATGCAACTATTGTAGAAGTAGGTGCATCCGCCATGGCGGATATGGGCAAAGTAATGGGAGCATTGAAATCTAAAGTGCAAGGACGTGCAGACATGGGCGCTATCGGCGCTATGATCCGTGCTAAATTGCAATAATTAGCGTTTCACTGTATGAACAAGCCGTGCCTATGCGCGGCTTGTTTGTTTAAATTCGCGCAAGGCGGGATTTTAAGCACTCAATGGCAATACCTCGTGATTTTATCAATGAGCTAATCGCTCGCACTGACATAGTCGAACTTATCGATCGTAAGGTGCCCTTGAAAAAGGCGGGTAAGAACTACTCGGCCTGTTGTCCTTTTCATAGCGAAAAATCACCTTCGTTTACCGTCAGCCGTGATAAACAGTTCTATCATTGCTTTGGCTGCGGTGCTCACGGCAACGCCATCGATTTTGTGATGGAGTATGACCGACTCGATTTTATTGATGCCATTGAAGATTTGGCGGGCCAGCTTGGATTAGAGGTTCCCAGAGAACAAGGCACAGGCAAGCGACATGATGACGGTTTAAGCCGTGACTTATATCAACTCATGGAAGAAGCAAGCCTTTACTTTCAAAACCAACTTAGACAACACCAAGATAAACAAAAAGTTATCGATTATCTTGCCTATCGCGGTTTATCCGATGATGTAGTAGAACATTTTGGTATTGGCTTTGCGCCAGACGGTTGGGATGGCTTATTGGGCCGCTATCGTCAGAATCAAGATGCGCAGGATAAGTTACTGACTGCGGGGATGTTAATTAGCAACGACAGTGGGAAACGTTACGACAGATTTCGTGACCGCCTCATGTTTCCTATCCGCGACAGGCGCGGACGAGTCATTGGTTTTGGTGGCAGAGTTTTAGGTGATGGCACACCCAAATACTTGAATTCTCCAGAAACGCCCATATTTCATAAGGGCAATGAGCTTTATGGTCTCTATGAACTAAAGCAGCGCTATCGCGATCCAGACAAAGTACTGATCGTTGAAGGCTATATGGATGTGGTGGCATTGGCGCAATTTGGCGTCGATTATGCTGTCGCATCATTAGGCACCTCGACCACAGCAGAGCAATTTCAGCTTTTGCTGCGCAGCGCTAAAGAAGTGATTTGCTGTTACGACGGCGACAGAGCAGGTACTGAAGCGGCATGGCGCGCCTTAGAAACGGCATTGCCATTATTAAAGCCGGGCGATCAAGTGCGATTTATGTTCCTGCCTCAGGCCGAAGATCCTGATTCTATGGTTCGTAAAATTGGTAAAGATGCATTTGAAACCTTAATGGACTCTGCCATTGCACTACCCGAGTTTCTATTTGACACGTTAGCGACAAAATACGGTACAGATAAAGGCAACTTAGCGAAACAAGCTTTTATCTTAATTGAAAAAATTCAAGACACTGTGCTGCAAAATTTACTGCTTGAGAACTTAGCTCACAAGTTAGGAATGAACAGCTCAGAAGATATGAAAAAGAAGCTAGGCTTTAGCGTGAAACAAGCTAAACCAATGGCAAGTAAAGGATTAAAAGGACGCGGTACACCATTGCGACTCGCCATCGCACTGTTAGTACAACATCCTAAACTGGGTATGGGTTTACCCCCACAACCCGCACTCGCCCACTTGCAGATGCCAGGCATAGAATTGCTGCCACTGTTATTGGAGATGACTCGAGAGCAAACGTTAAACAGCGCACAACTACTTGAACAATTCCGAGAGCACCCCTACAGCGGCACTCTCCATAAATTGGCCCAATGGGACCATCAAGTGGCGGATGAAAACTTGCTCGAAAAGTTTAAACAAACCCTGGTTTGGTTGAACAATCAATATATTGAACAACGATATCAGGAATTGAGTCTAAAACAGACTCATACAAAAGAAGAGAAGATGCAGCTCTCGAAGCTGATCTCAGTCATGAAAGGGTTAAACTGAGGCAAAAATGTCCTCATTCGCTACCCCAGTGACTAGCACAGATATGTGCACACGGCTATAATTGACGATTTGCGCGGCACTTAGCTCATGCTAAGTGTCCGTCGTTGTAACAGTTTCCCAACTTGGATGATATCTATGGATCATACTCCGCAGTCGCAACTTAAGCTGTTGCTTGCCAAAGGTAAAGAGCAAGGTTACTTAACCTATGCAGAAGTGAACGATCACTTACCTGCAGACATGGTCGATTCTGACCAGATCGAAGATATTATCCAGATGATAAATGACATGGGTATCCGGGTGTTCGAAGAAGCCCCCGATGCCGATGACATGATGATGTCGGAAGACAACACAGACGAAGATGCAGCAGAAGAAGCCGCCGCAGCACTGGCAACAGTAGAAAGCGAACTTGGCCGCACAACCGATCCCGTACGCATGTACATGCGTGAAATGGGTACCGTTGAGCTTCTGACCCGCGAAGGCGAAATTGTTATCGCCAAACGCATCGAAGAAGGCATCAACACAGTTCAAAGTTCAGTCGCCGAATATCCACAAGCGATCGCTATGATCCTTGAGCAATTCGACCAATTTGAAGCCGACGAACTGCGCTTATCTGATATTATCTCTGGATTTGTAAACCCGGACGAAGATGACGTCGCCCCGACGGCCACTCACATCGGCTCAGAATTATCTGAAGAAGAGCTGGACGATGAAGATGACGAAGAAGATGACGATGACAGCGAAGATGAAGAAGAAGGCAACAAAGGGCCTGATCCTGAAGAAGCTCGTGAAAGATTCGGTCAACTCAGAGCCGCTTACGAAAGCGCACTGAAAATTATCGAAGCTAAGGGCCGTGAACACCCTGAATCTGTAAAAGCCCTCTTCGAAATCGGCGAAATCTTCAAAGAATTCCGCTTAGTGCCTAAGCAGTTTGACCGTTTAGTCAAAAGCATGCGCACTATGATGGACCGCGTGCGTGTTCAAGAACGTTTAGTGTTAAAACTGTGCGTTGAACAAGCCAAAATGCCGAAGAAAAACTTCGTCAAATTCTTCACTGGCAACGAAACCAACCTCGATTGGTTCAACACTGAGAAAGCCTCAACGAAACCTTATGCCGAAGGCCTAAGAATGGTTGAAGATGACGTCATTCGTTGTCGTACCAAGCTTGCAGCAGTTGAAGAAGAAACCGGCTTAGCAATTTCTGCCATAAAAGACATCAACCGTCGTATGTCAATCGGTGAAGCCAAAGCACGCCGTGCGAAGAAAGAAATGGTTGAAGCGAACTTACGTCTAGTAATTTCTATCGCGAAGAAATACACCAACCGTGGTCTGCAATTCTTAGACTTAATCCAAGAAGGTAACATTGGCTTAATGAAAGCCGTGGATAAATTCGAATACCGTCGTGGTTACAAATTTTCGACCTATGCAACTTGGTGGATCCGTCAGGCGATTACCCGTTCTATCGCCGACCAAGCGCGTACTATTCGAATTCCAGTACACATGATCGAAACGATCAACAAGCTGAACCGTATCTCTCGCCAAATGCTACAGGAAATGGGCCGCGAGCCTTCACCTGAAGAACTGGCTGAGCGTATGATGATGCCGGAAGATAAGATCCGTAAGGTATTGAAAATAGCTAAAGAACCTATCTCCATGGAAACCCCAATCGGTGACGATGAAGATTCGCATTTAGGTGATTTTATCGAGGATACTACCCTCGAATTACCACTGGATTCAGCGACCAGCGAAAGCTTGAAAAACGCCACTCACGAAGTGTTAGCAGGTCTAACCGCCCGTGAAGCGAAAGTGCTGCGTATGCGTTTTGGTATCGATATGAACACTGACCACACACTTGAAGAAGTGGGTAAACAGTTCGACGTGACCCGTGAACGTATTCGTCAGATTGAAGCTAAGGCACTGCGCAAACTGCGTCACCCTTCACGCTCAGAAATCTTAAAATCGTTCCTAGATGAATAGGCTGTTACAAGCCTAAAGTCATCTAAGATGGATTGAAGCCCTGCCCATGCCTGTCTCTTCTACACAAATCCCTCGGTTTGCCCCGAGGGATTTTTTTGAACCATTTTCAATTACCCTGATCTGATCCTGACCTTTTGTTTCAGATACCACATACCATGTTTTTAAGTGAACCATCACTCTGGGCACAAAGCATTTTTCAGCGCGCACAATTAGGGGATGTACGAAGGACCAAACGGCTTGTACAGTTGGCGGCTCAACTTGCAGCTCATACAGGACAATCTATCGTGCAATCCCTTTCA